>NZ_JAUBSX010000012.1:0-56852 GCF_036704885.1 Microcoleus sp. F4-D5
GTTTTGACAGCGCCTTCAAGAATTACCTTTTGGTAGTTTCTTTAGAATCCCTGCTGCTTCAGCACAGGGAGTGTCAACTACAACGTGGAAGAACCCGCACCCACGCAGAGTATAACTCTTGCCAGTCGGAGTAACACCAGCAAATTCGCCGACAAATGTACCGGTGCCACTCCACTCCAAAATCGCCCAGTCACCGTCTTCAAACAGATTCTCAATATGGGTGCAGTTGTCTGGAAATGCCTGAAAGAATGAGATAAAACTCTCAAGCATCAATTCGCGCCCATGAAGCGGATGGATCGCCAAGTGCTACCTGGATGTTCGTCGCATCTTCGTGGTAGAGGGCGGCTAGGATATATGGATCTGGTGCATTGTATGCTGCTACCCACTCTGTCAGAACTTGTTTGGGTGTTTTCATGAGAAATTGATGTTCAACAACGATGCAGCAGCATTCACTAGATAAAAACTTACGCATCAATACCTTCACCAACTTAGTTTTTTAAGGCGATTAAAAATCATTAATTTTTATGCAGTATTTTCGGAAAAAAAACTCGGTTATGAAGGTATCCATGCGTCCGGGACTCTAGATATTACTTGTACAAAACAGCCTCTTTCAAAGTAGCTATCTTACCTAGCGCTGCTTCGAGATCCTCTTGGGACGCGCCGTGGGCAATGATGGCATCGGTCAAATGCTTCACAATTGCATCAAAGTGTTCAGGCTGTAAATTCAAACCTGCGTGTGCCTTCTCCATTGAACGACCTGAGTATTGCTTGGGGCCGCCGAGGGCATAAGAGATAAAAGCAGTTTGATGGCGGCGCTGCTTTTCCATATCTGTATGCTCGAAGAAGTGGCTCACTGTCTCGTCCGCCAAAACATCGCGGTAAAAATCATCCACCATCTCTTTAATGGCTGACTCTCCGCCCATTTTCTCGTACAATGTTGTTTCCATATCGTTTGAGCGACTTGATTTTTTGCACTTACGATTTAATTATAGCTGGCAGCTTTGCTTTTTTAGACTCGGGAAAATATTAATTTAATCTAAAATAATTACTTAGCAACTGTTGCAACTGCGGGTATTTTTTAGACTACCCTCTATTTGTAAACTTTATTAACGTTCTATCGCCAGTTAGAGATTGCCGATCGCCCTCCCAGCATTTTGACCTAATGCACGGATTGCTTTTTTTTAGCAAGATGTTTCGGACACAGCCCCAACACGCATCTGTTTTCCAGCTAGCAAACTCAAGAAATCGGTGAAAAAATAGCGACCGGATGCGATCGCAATTTCCGCGATCGCCCCTGCAATTGGACAAGTTAACATAAATGGGCGATCGGCTGCCCAGCGGCATCATCATGTATAATCGAATTGCAAATACAATCTTCTCACCACAACGATCGCCTGTATAGTAATATTTGGCAGTTGCTAGTCGATTGCAACACTTCCGCGCGATCGCCCGCAGTTAAAAAAAAACCTTTAACTTAAGTACGCAGACACAAATAAACATTATTATCTCATTGCGCGGAACGAAGCAATCGCAAGTCTGAGCGATTGGTGCATTCCTATCTGCTGTTTCCTTAAACTTTGACGATCTTTGAGTGCCTTGAAATACTACAGCCAACATCCTAACGCTTTCTCGATAGACTACCTCAACGACTTGCGAGGAGCAATTTTAGCCTCCCCTTATCTAGCAATCAACAACCTCAACCGCGATTTCATTGGCACAAAAGGGTTTTCCGTGGTGTTTCAACGTGCGGAAATCGCCGAAGTAGAACGGCGGTTTCCTTTGTTTAAACCCTATCTAGACCAAGCATTACAGCATGAATGCAATGCTTTTTACCTCAACCCTTTGTTGCTGGGTGAAGGTTCCCGCGTCGATCCGCACATCGATCGATCTTTGCGATCGTACTGCAAAACGGTTGAACCTCCCGCAGCCGTCAGCGTTTTGTACGTACAAGTGCCGCCGAACTTGCAAGGGGGAGAGTTGATACTGCGGCGCAACAAACAGCAAGTCGGGCAGATTAAGCCGCAAGCGAACTCGCTGGTTTATTTTCAAGGAGATTTGACTCACTCTGTCAACGCTGTTAAAAGTACCGGAACTCGTTTGAGTTTGGTGTGCGAACAGTACAGTTTGAGCGAAACAGAATTGCAAGATATTCCAGGATTCACAGTGGAATCTAGGGCCGTGAAATCCAAAAATAAGTAAGGTATTTCCGATAAAAAGAATACCCTTATTTCAAGGTCAATATAGTAGTAAAAAATACAGATGTTTGCCAAACATATAATTGATTAATTGTGTAGATATCAACCGGGCTATAACCAATTCAGGGTAAGAAATTACCGAATTTAGGCTGCACTATTAGGACGGTAACAGCAAGCAATAACACGTTACTCATCAAATCAAATATGTGAGTCATATCCTTTCCGGTTCCACTAATTATGATATATAGGACACAGCAGATCCGTGTCTTTACCGCGATGAATTGTAGGGACACTCTTGCTCTCGCGGTGTCGAAAGCTGTGGGTAATATTAATTCGGACGCTACCGGATTTGATATCAATTGTAAACACCTCCCTTTTTCCAGTCCTGGACGCAAAAACCCGGTTTCTTCACGTAATAACGAGAAACCGGGTTTTTTGGTTAGCGTGCGTCCAGAACTGATAATCTGAAATTAAGCTGTTCTACATTTAAATTGTCTGTTAAAAAACAATTCCCCGTCTTGTGGGGTGTAGGGGTTGGGCGTCCCGCCCGCCCTGAATATACAATAGACCTCTTGCAAAAATAGGTTGGAACGGGCCGGAGAGCCCGTTCCAACATTTGACTAAAAGGACTTTTGCAAGATATCTAATTTAAATGCGCGACAGCTTACAGAGGTACAAAAATCCGGGTAGTAAAGCCTGTATTGATTTTTGAATCAGGCTTACAGGATTTTTTAGTACCTCTGCACGAGGTAATTTCAGTTTAAAGGTATGAGGGAATTAAACATGAGTAATTATAGGCGATCTCTACTTGGTGGTAGCAATCCCTAACTTAGCTCCCTTAATTCGGCGTAATCTATCCATAACTTCCACAACATTTCCGTGATTGACGCTTGTATCAGCATTCAACACAATTAATGAGGTCTGACTTGAACCCATCACCTGTCGCACCGTACTCTCAATCTGCTCTAAGTTGACTAACTTTTTATCAACCATTAACTTTCCATTAGCATCAATGGTGACGGTAATTTTAGCAGGCGAGTCCTGAACTTGAGACGTTGATGCTTTCGGTAAATTTACGGGCAGACCCTCGGATTTGGATAAAGACAAAGAGGAAACAATTAGAAATGTCAATATGGCGAAGACTACATCAATCATTGGCACGATGTTGATCTGGGGAATATTATCAGGTTCATCGGGTAGGCGCATAATTAGATTCTCTTAGTAGTTGTTCGTAGCGGTGACGGTACAGTAACTCTAGCTGACCGGATGCTTCCTGAATAAAAGCTATCTGCTGTAAGTAAAACCCGCGAAACATATTGGCAAAGAAAAGCGTAAAAATTGCCACCACTAACCCTATTGCGGTAGAGACGAGGGCTTCGCTAATCCCAGCGGTAACGCCTGCGGCATTGGTGCCCGTGGCATCCCCCAGTTTGAGGGAACCAAAGGTAGTAATTAATCCTAAAACTGTTCCGAGCAAACCAAATAACGGGGAAAGGCTGATAATGCTGTCAAATATTGTATTGAATCGCTTCAGGATGGGGATTTCTGCCTGAGCCCCACTCTCTAGGGCCAAACGAAATTCTTCGATGTTGGGCGAGTCTAATTCTAAAGCTTCTAAAAAAATCCGGGCTAGGGGCAAATCGCCGTTTACTTGTAACTTTTTGATGGCTGAATCGGGGTTTTGACTGTATACCTGTAGCACTTCTCGCACGACTCGCCGCTGCCGCCGATTTACCTTAAACCAAAAGGCAAGACGCTCTATGATCAGCGCTACTGCTGCGATTGACGAGGCAAAGAGCGGCCAAGCAACAATGCCTGCGGCGCGAAAAATGTAAATGAGACTATCCATTGGTTTGTACTCTCGCTAGCTCTGTTGAATGATCGCAAGCTGCCTAATGCTGCAATTAGCCCGATAGAAAGCTGGTAGAGTTTCTGCGTCAAGTCGGCATAAGTGATTCAGACTGCGAATTGTTTCACTCAAGCGCGATCGCGATCGCACAAACGCACTACCTGTATGTGACTATCTTCGTCTGTACCCAAAATGCTGCTACTGTTATCCCGACCGATTTTTCTGCCAGTGCTTCCTTGCTAACTATTGGCGTTAGGACTTGAAAATAATCTTCAATAATTTAAAAGATTCTCAACTAGGTTTCCACAAAATTCCATCCTTGTCAAGCCATGACCCGCAATTTTTAATAAAAAAGAGTGATTGTTTAACAAAATTAAATCAAAAAATGTTATTAAATTATTCTCGAAAAAGCTTGAGAATGTTGAAATTTGTTGGTAAATTACGGGCTAGAATATAGCATTTAAGGCATTTTGGAAGCTTGCCCTGCCAGAATCAGAACATTGACAGCGCCCATGAGAGCAACGTCGGCCCACCCAAAGGAAATGCTGCATGGTGGCGTCTACTCGCTCTATCAAAATTAAATAAATGAAAATTAATAGCAAGAGTCTTGAACAGGTGACAGTCTTCTTATAGGATGGGTAGGTTCATCATTGATAGCAAGCTCAACCCGCAGTTGGTCAGTTGTTTCGGGTTATGTGGGGGAGCCAGCAAGGATGTTGCCAACCCATCCATAAAGGAGTTTCATAAGGCATGAGTTTTTCAAATGTTTCGGCGACGCAAAGACAACAACAAGAAGAAGCTCTCAAAAAAGTTTTGGCGATCAGTCTATTAGCCTCAACCTTACTGCACGGCGTCGCGCTGCCGTTGAGCCTCAAGTTGGTCAAACCTGCTGAATTTGCAGAGGACCCCATTGAAGTTGTTGTGCTTGATGAGCCCAAAGTAGAGGAAACCCAGCCAGAGCCGGTTGTTCCAGAAAAGGCATCTCCCCCACCTGAGACATTCAAACCAGAACCGCCACCAGAGCCCACTCCCCCAGAGGAGTCACCTGCAGCGGTAACTCCCCCGCCGATTCCAGAGGAGTCACCCGTAGCCGCAACGCCCCCGCCGATTCCAGAGGAGCCACCCGCAGCGGTAACACCACCACCGATTCCAGAGGAGCCACCCGCAGCGGTAACACCCCCGCCGATTCCAGAGGAGCCACCCGTAGCAGTAACGCCACCACCGATTCCCAAGGAGCCACCCGCAGCGGCAGAGCCCCCACCAGAGATTAAGAAAGAGTTGCCCTTAACAGAAACTCCGCCACCAACTCCAGTGGAGCCTTCCCCCCTACCTAAACAGGATTTAAATCCCCCAGAAACTCCTAAAACCCCGATCGCCAACGAACCCAAAAACCCCTTGCCCGCTCCAAAAATTGATAGCCCCAGCACAACGGCGAGCCAGGAATCGCCTCAGAGCGAACCACCCGTTACCGCCTCCCGCCCCAAAAGCGCTGGGAGTTCGGCAGACTTGACAAAAGATGCTGGAAATCCCAATTCCTCTGACAGCCCTGAAAAAAATAACCCGCTCTCGCCATCTGCTTCGGCGGGTAGCGGGGAACCTTCCTCAGAGCCATTAAATCCTTCTTCCGGGCCTATCCAGCGATCGCCCGGGGCTGGGTCGCCAGTCACAGCTACTAGGCCAGGAGGCGGCGGCAATTCTGGAAATGCGATCGGGGATCTCACAAACCCCTCCTCCTCTGATAGCCCCGGAGCAAGTGCGTCGAACTCACCATCCGCTGCCAGCGAAAATGGCGACATACCTTCCTCAGAGCCATTTGCGGCTGGCTCGGGGCGATCGCCCCGAACACCTGCGGCTGGGTCGCCAGTCACGGCCACCAGGCCAGGAGGCGGTGGCAATTCTGGAAATGGGAGCGGAGGTTTAGGAAACCTCGCCTCCTCTGGTAGCCCTGGAGGTGGAGGCCCTGGAGGCGGAAGCCCTGGAGGAAGTGCGTCGAACTCATCACCCGGTGGAAGTGGAAATGGCGGCGGGGGTTCGTCAGGGCCATTTGGCAGCGGTTCGGGCTCGGTGCCAAAACCGACAAATAGAGGAGGAGGGGGAGGTTCTTCGCGCCCTTCGGGCCCGCCTCCAGGTACTTGCATTAGCTGCGGTAAACCTGATTATCCGAGCGCAGCCAGACAAGAAGGGCGGCAAGGCCAAGTGCAAGTCAAGTTTGACGTTGACCCCAACGGTAAGGCATTCAACATCGCAATCTTGGTTTCTAGCAACTACGATGACTTCGATCGCGCAGCGATTAAAACAGTAGAAAAATGGAAATTTGCCTCATCAGAAACTGGCATTCAAGGAAAAACAGCATCCATTACCTTCCGGCTCAATGATTAGGGAATTGCTGGAAACATCAGTAATTTGCCGGGTAATTCAGTACCGGGAACCGAAGTGCAAACTTAAAAATTTAATTTTTTGTGAATTATGAATTTGGGAATATCGTCAGCCAAATTAAGTAAACTTCAGCGACTTGGACTCGCTTTATTACTTGGTTGCAACTTGGGAATGATTCACTTATTTGCCAACCCTCACAGCGCAATGGCAGGAGTGATTACTTTACCCGATGGCGGACGTTGCGAGGGAGAATTGAGTGACGGAAAACTCAGCGGCCCCGCCACCTGTCAATATGCCAACGGCGATCGCTACGAAGGTCAATTTCTCAACGGCCAACCTCACGGTCGAGGCGTCTATACCTTTAAAGAAGAAGGTCGATACCAAGGAGAATTTGCCTCTGGTGAATTCAACGGTCAAGGTGTCCGCGAATTTGCTAACGGCAACCGCTACGAAGGGAGTTTTAAAAACGGTGAGTTCGACGGTACAGGAACTTTTACCTCAACTAACGGCATTCGTTATGAAGGCACTTTTACGAGTGGTTCTCCCAGCGGTAGAGGGGCTTTTACGTTCAGTAATGGCACTCGTTGCGAAGGAGATATTAAAGAAGGAAAAATTAACGGCAAAGGCGTTTGTCAATATGCTAATAAGAACCGCTATGAAGGAGAGTTGCTCAATAACGCGCCTCACGGGCAGGGAATCTATACCTTTGCAGAAGAAGGCCGTTACGAGGGGCAATTTAGTGAAGGACAATTTCACGGTAAAGGGGTTCGCGAATATCAGAACGGGAACCGCTATGAAGGAGAGTTTGTGAAGGGCAACCTTCAAGGTCAGGGGTTGTTTACTTTTAAAGAAGGGGGACGTTATCAAGGGCCGTTTGAAAATGGAGAATTTAGCGGTGAAGGTGTCCGTGAGTTCGCCAATGGAAATATCTATAAAGGCACTTTTGTCAATGGTAAGATGAGCGGGAAAGGAGTTTACGTTTTTGCGAATGGCGATCGCTGCGAAGGCGAATTTAGGGAGGGTCAGTTTAACGGGAAAGGTACCTGCATTTACGCCAATGGCGATCGCTATCAAGGTGAATTCCTCAACGGCAAGAAACACGGTCAAGGTTCCTACATTTATCAAGATGGAACTAAGCTAGAAGGAAATTGGCAACAAGGTCAACTTCAAAAATAATCGTTTTTCCTTTTCCGCGCCTTCTAAAAAAGCAGCCAACAAATTTTAACACAATTGGGCTGGGTTTTTATGCAATTTGGGTCTCAGGCGGAGTTAGATACTCCGCTATTCCTTGGACTGAGATTCAACGAAGTTCTGATACCAACTGCGGTAGCATCAGAATTAATATTACCCACAGTCAGGACACGGCGCCGTGCCGTCTCCCTACCCCGATTAATTGCAGTCCAAGGGCAGTGCCGTGTCCTCGGTATCATTCCGATGCAACCGGAAACGATATGATATCATGTCCGGTCGATTACCCTGATTCCTGTAGGGGCGGGTTCACCAATAATATTTGCCAAAAACAGACAATCTCACAAACCCGCCCCGGCAATTGTATTATGGGCGATCGATCGGACATGATATGATACCAAATTGGTGATAAAACCCCGATATAAAGTTACGGTGCGTGACTCAAAAAGCCTTCAACCAAAGCCAAAATCTATTCACAGTCACGCACCCTACTACATCGCTAAATTTGATGAGGTGTACTTCAGTTTCGCTTTAACTCTTTCGCAATTAAATGAGTAAGTTTATGAAAGTTTGCCTTTTCAAGCTGCGGGATAGCAGCAATAGCTAGATTTTCTCTAATATGTTTTGGTGTTTTCATCCCGACTAGAGCACTCAGAAGGCCAGGGGCGCTGCGGGTATATTGGAGAGCCCGCTGGCAGTCTGTCTGCAGGCGATCGTCCGCAAATGCAGAAGCAATGTTTTCTGGGATCTTACCAGCAACCTGTGCTTGACAGATCGACTTGCTGGCGATCGCAGCAATGCCTAAGCGATCGGCTGCTTCCACCGTCGAAATTTGTTCTCCTTCAAGCGTCTGAGTAGGAGACAGCAGCGCTTCTGGCATCGCCATATTCAAAGGAAACTGAATGAACCGGAAGCGATCGTCTCTATTGCCAGCCACTTCACGGGCAATCGATTTCGCCCGCGACAGATCGATACGGTCACTTTGAGTCGGAGGTACGCGAAAAGCATTCCAAGTTGCTAAACCGTAATTGGCAATTTTTCCAGCTAAAACGGCGTCTTCCATTACCTCAAAAATTGTTCGCAACTGCTTGTAAAAAATATCAGGCTCGACTTTGGCAAGTTGCTTTTCTGGATTGTGAATATAGTAAACATCGATTGTTTGAATACCGAGATTAGCGAGGCTTTTGTTAAGCTGATCTTGAATGTATTCTGGGTGGATGCAGTAACGTTCCTCAGCCAAATCATCCATGCTGATACTAGAGTTATTTGGCTCGACATAATGCCGATAGAACCAGTCTGCCGGGTTCGGATTTGGGCAAGGCAGAACCCCTCCTTTCGTACAGATAATTAATTCATCTCTTGAAACATCTCCCGATGCCACGAGTTGCCGAATAGCCTTTCCTACACTTATCTCTCCATGCTGATATCGATAGTTGATTGCTGAGTCGATTAGGTTTGCACCCTGCTGAACGGATTCAATTACCGCTGCCGTGACCAGGGTGTCAGTACACTCATCCGGTTCGCCAAGATAAGTGCCAATTCCAATAGAACTGGCTACAAGTGAATTTGCTTCACGAAAATAATCGGCTGCACAGTTTTGATGGTGCCTTTGCTTGTAACGCTGTGTTCCTTCTGCGGTAGCTCTACCTGCGATCGCGATCATCGTACTTTACCTATATCAAAATATGCTGGTTTTTTCTCAATTCAATTTCTGGTTTCCCCGACTAACGACCGATCTAACTCGATTCCAAAGCATCTAGAAAACCACTCCGAATCAAATACGAGAAATAGGTACTAAACAATTGCCTATCTACAGGCGGACAAGCGATCGAAGTTCCTGCGAGTCCAGTCAGCGTGTTTTGGCAGTCAAAATGTTGCGCGGCTAAGTTAGATATGGGTTTTGGCGATTCAGTTTGATTGGCGCTAGTAGATGCCTGTTGAGTAAAAATTGGCACAAGTGGGGTCAATGCGTTTTCTTGCGATCGCCCAGCAGCATCAAGGAGTTTTGCTCGCCAAATATCGTAGGGAACTGGTTCTAGCGGGTAGCCAAATGAGTGAATCCAGGTGATAATTTCACTCCAATGAGCCGGGTGCGAATTAACTAAGTGAAACACCTTTCCTAGAGATTCTTTTTGCCTGGATAAATGAACGATCGCTTGGCTAGTATAGTCCACAGGGATGAGATTCACCATCGAGTTGCGATCGGGAACGCTTTTGAGTTGGATACAGCCTCGAATCGTTCTGAATGTATGGTCGTCTGGGTTGCAAACTCCCGTCTTACTGTCTCCTGATATGCGTCCCGGCCTGTAAATAGCGATCGGAAAACCGCGATCGCGAGCAATTGTTACTAGCTTTTCGGCAACCCATTTACTCTGAGTATAGCCACTGGAGAGTTGGTCGGCGCGAGGCAGGCTATCCTGTTCTTTAATGATTTTAACTTCAGAACCATCCACAGATTCGATAACGCCAGTCGTCGATCCGACAACACCAATTGTGGAAATGAAATGTATCGGCTTTAGTTTTATTTGACTGGCCAACCTCAAGACTTCTTGAGTGCCCAAAACGTTAGCTGCCTTGAGGGCAGCGTATGGATAAGTAAAGTTAACCAGTGCACCATTGTGATAAATAGTGTCAATCTTACTAGCAAGCGATCCAAACTCTTCCTCAGAAAGCCCTAAAAGAGGCATTGACAAATCTCCTAAAACCGGAATAATCCTAGCGGTAAAAGATTCATTCCACAGTAAATAAGCTTCAAGAGTATTTTGCAGCTTCTTTTTGCCTAGTTCAATATTTGGCGATCGCACTAAGCAGTAAATATCAGCAGCAGTTTTTTGCAAGAGTTCATCAAGTAAAAAAGCTCCTAAAAATCCAGTTGCTCCCGTCAACAAAATAGCATTTTCTGCAACCGGGAAATTACAAGTAACAGCATTAGGGGTAATTTCTGGATCTAAGACAGCTTCAGCATTTAGATCGAAAGTTTCTACGCCAGTTTTTACAGAAGAAATTTTGGTTCCCAAAGCAGTCTCAATGGTTTCAGCTAAGCCGGCGACAGTGGGCATTTCAAATAAGCTCCGCAAAGGTAAATCCACCTCAAAAGCACTTCGCACTAAGGCAAGAAGCTGAGTTACGAGCAAGGAATGACCGCCCAATTCAAAAAAGTTGTCATGAATGCCTACCTGTTCAATATCAAGGACTTTTCTCCAAATCTCAGCCAGTTTTTCCTCTATCGGGGTACGCGCTGCTACATAGACAGCTTCGAGTTCCGGGCGAGATTGATCGGGGGCTGGTAGTGACTGGCGATCGACCTTTCCATTGGGAGTTAGAGGCAGAGATTTCAAGATCGTAAAAGCTGAAGGAATCATATATTCAGGCAGCTTTTCTTTCAAGAAAATTCGGAGTTCATTGGAGTTGAGTGCTAGTTTGTTGTTGGGAACAACATAGGCGACTAAGCGTTTGTTTCCTGGCTCATTTTCCCAAGCTGAAACCGCAGACTGCCACACTCCCGGATGTTGATTTAGTAATGCTTCAATTTCTCCCAGTTCAATGCGAAAACCTCTAATTTTTACCTGATTGTCGGTGCGTCCTAAAAACTCAAGGTTTCCATCCGGTAAATAGCAGGCTAAATCCCCGGTTTTGTACAGCATTGTTCCGGGAATAAAAGGGTTGTTAATAAAACGCTCTCTTTGTTCTTCGGGTCGGTTTAAATAGCCCCTAGTTAACCCCGCTCCGCCGATATATAATTCCCCTGGTATATTTATTGGTACTGGTTGCAGTTGTTCATCTAGTACGTATATTTGCGTATTAGGTAGAGGTAGTCCGAGGGGTACAGTTTTGGAAACAGAGGCTAACTTTTTAATTGGATAAGTGAGTACACCTACAGTTGTTTCTGTCGGACCGTAATGATTGAAAATCTGGCACTTAGGTACTTGCTGGTGGATAGTTTCAATTAAGTCCCAGGTAGCAGCTTCACCACCAAGGATGAGGTGAGTCTGGGGCAAGATAAACTGAGTTGGGGAAGATGCTAAAAGAGCGGCGAGGTGAGAGGGAACAATCTTGAGACAGTCAATAGGATGGCGGCTAAAGTAGTTTGCTAATGCCACTGGATCGGATGCCCGCTCCTGAGATATTATATGCAAGCATCCCCCTGTACATAAAGCTGGGAAAATTACAGTGTTTCCCAAGTCAGCAGCGAAGGTAGAAACGGTAGCGAAACTGTTAGCAATATGCAAGTCTAATCTGTCTAAAATACCGTACAAATAATTGAGGAGTTGTCGGTGTTCAACCGCTACACCTTTTGGTTTGCCTGTAGATCCAGAGGTGAACAGTAAATAGACTAAGTTTTCGCATTTTACCTCGCTAGCTGGAGTGGCGTTGCTTTCTCGATCGATTACGTGCCAATCTGTATCTAAGCAGATTACTTGGGCGGGGCAATTGGGTAGAGTCTGAACAAGCGAATGCTGTGTTAAGAGTATCGAGGCACGGGCATCTTGCAACCGACTTGCTAAACTTTCTGCTGGTAATGCTGCATCTAGAGGCAGATAAGATCCACCTGATTTTAGAATACCGAGTAAGGCGACGATCGTATCGAGCGATCGCTCTGCATATATCCCCACTGGCATATCTGGGACAACACCTAATTTTTGTAGGTAATTAGCTAATTGATTGGCGCGTGCATTGAGTTCAGCATAAGTCAACTGTTTGTCTTCAAACACGACAGCAATCTTGTCTGGTGTTTGTTGTACTTGTTCCTCAAAAAGCTGGTGGATGCACTTATCTTGCGGGTAATCGGCCTGAGTATTGTTAAACTCGACAAGTAGTTGATGGCGATCGCGATCGCTCAAAATCTCTAATTCGCTGACTTTAGCTTCTGGGTTACTCACAGCACTTTCTACCAAAGTCTGAAAGTGTCCTGCTAAACGTTTGATATCTGCTATCGAGAATAAGTTGGCATCGTAGTGAAATTCTGCGATCGTAAATTGTTCTCTTTGCAAGCAGGTTAGCTTAACTTTGAATGGCTCAAAGCAGGCATACTGTTTATCAATAGAAAACACAATACCGCCAGCCTCATATTTATTTGTGCATTCTTCAAATTCAAAACTAATCGGGAAGTTAACACCACTGATAGTTGTTTCTTGCTCTTCTTCCCCCACGAAATATTCTTCCCATTTGCGGTTATTGGCGAGAGTTTCGGTAATTTGCCCCAAAATTTTAGTGAATTTAAAGTCTCGCTCAAAAGAACAGCGCACAGGCAGGAATTTCGCAAGCAATCCCAGCATCTCATGCAGTTCATCATATTTTCTGCCATTAGAGATAGTGCTAACGATAATGTCTGACTGTTTTGTAAATCGCCATATTAAAGTCTGCCAACAAGCGAACAAAAATTCAGCAACAGTGGCATGATGTAAAGCTGCGATCGCTTTCATATTTGCCACTACATCTGGCTCAATATTCAAAGCAAAAACATTAGGCTCAAAGATAATCTGATCCTTTAGCTTTGCCTCACAAGGAAGAGTCAGCGGTGGAAAATTGCAGACAGCTTGCTGACTCCAATAAGCTTTTCCCTGCTCTGTATCCTCTCCCTCTAGCAATTCATTCTGCCATTCTGAAAACTGCACATACTGTATCGGTTCCTCAGAGAACTCTTTGCCTTCCAAGCAAGCAGCATAGGCATTACCGATTTTGTAAAATAAATTCTTGAGCGTCCAACTATCTGCACAGAGTGATGGCAGAGTCACTAGCAAAATGTGCTTGTTAGCTGACAAATAAATTAGGGTTAAACGTAACAGCGGCCCCGTCTCAAACTTGAAAACAAAATGCCTTTCTTCCTGAAACAATTCTTCTATTCTGATTGATTGTTCATTTGGGGATAAATGGGTGAGATTAACCTCATGCCAGGAAAGGTTACTGCGCTCGGTTACTACTTGAAGAGGAATTTTGATTCCCGGTCGTCTGTAAAAAATCGTGCGGAATATTTCGTGCAAACTAACAACTCTTTGTAAAGCTGTTTTTAGGATTGCGATATTCAGCGAACCCTCAAGCAGGATAGCAGACTGGGCGCGATAAGCACAACTTTCTTTCTGCCACAGCCAAAGACGTTTTTGTTGGGGTGAAATCCGAAATCCTTCGACAATTGTGTTTTGCATTGTTGCTGGTTGAATTTTATAGAATGAACTAGATTATTGAAGAGAAAAAACCAGGTTACAGGCTAGCGATATCCCTAAATTTCCCTGGAAAAAAGGACTTATAGAGTTTCTAGTTTTTTCCATTTGATATTAGATGTTTTGGGTGCCAATCATTTCTCCCATTGCTACTAAAATTTTGCGATCGCCCGCGTAAGGATTCCGACCGTGTGCTGCTAGCATATTGTCCAGCATCAGCACATCTCCTTGCTGCCAAGGAAAACTGATTTTAGCTTTCTCATAAACGGCTCCAACTTCTTCCATGACAGAATCTTCAATCGGAGAACCGTCTCCGTAATAAACATTTCGCGGCAGATTTTGCTCGCCAAATACTGACAGCATTGATTTGCGGATATCTAAGTCTAGACACGAGATGTGGTGTAACTGAAGCTGATTAAAAAATACCCACTCTCCGGTTTTAGGATGCTTAGCGATCGCTGCTCGCAATTTGCGAGTTTTTAAGCTATTATCTTCCCGCCACTCAAAGTCAATGTCTGCTTGCCGACAATAATCTTCAACCTCTTTTTTATCATTGGTACGAAAGAACTCTTGCCAACTGACATCTAAACCTTCTGTGTAGTTGCGGACATACATTAATTGCTTTTGCTCAAATCTTTCTCGCAACTTTGGATCGAGAAGTTGGTACATTTGCCGACAGTCAACAATTGGTGTTTCTCCGCCTTCTTGAGCAGGTTGTACACAGAAAAACCAAATTTTTAGCGGCCATCGGTGTAAGTGGGAACTCTCGTTATGAAACAAAATTGCGCGATCGGACGGATAAGGAGTAGAACCGTAAACTTTACCGCTAGCAACTTGCCGGGGTAAATCGCCATACTCGCTAAACAACTCCGGGCAAATTGCTAAAGCAAGGTTTTCAAAGTCCGCTACTGACTTAATATGAAATCCTCGAAACAGAATTGCTCCGTGTTTTAACAAGTTTGTTTCGATAATTTCCCGCTCGTTTTTTGCCCAGTCAGCTAAGTCCAGTTCAGGGACATCAGGTTGAATGACTAAGGGAAATGTTTGCCCGGGATTGAGGTAATCTGTTTTGATTAATTGTCCTTGGGGCAAACTTGTAGCCTTGGGTTTAGCCTGAAGAAATTTTTTGAACTTACTCTCCTCGCGTTTAACTGTTTCCGCAAGTTGTTTTTCCTTTTCAGCGTTCATAGGTAGTTCCAGCGTATCAATTTTGGCGTCAGGCTGCCCGACAATGCTATTAAGCAGCGCTTCTAAATTGTTTGACAAGTGAGCGATCGCTTGAGAGGAAAAAATCTCGGGATTATACTTCCATTTAGCGACAACTCCTTGCTTTGTTTCCTCCATAAATAAAACCAAATCAAACTTTGCCTTTCCGGTGTCAAACTCTAAGGGAGTCAAGGTTAGGTCGGAAAATTCCCAAGCCGGCATCGGGGTATTTTGGAGGACAAATAATACTTGAAATAGCGGCGTTGTGCTCGCACTGCGATCGGGTCGCACAGCTTCTACTAACTTGGCGAAGGGTAAGTCTTGATGAGCATAAGCATCTAAAGCAACTTGGCGCACCCGTCGCAACAATTCCCGAAAACTAGGGTTGCCAGACAAGCTGGTACGCAAAACTAAGAGGTTGACAAAAAAGCCGATTAGCGGTTCAGTTTCAGCTCGGTTGCGATTAGCAACATCCGTGCCAACTACAATATCATCTTGATTTGTGTAGCGGTACAATAGCGTCTGAAAAGCAGCTAACAGGGTCATAAATAAAGTGACTTCCTCTTGTCTGCTCAAGGTCTTGAGTTTTTCAGATAAGTGGGGGGTAAGTACGAAGGAATCGCCTGTATTTTTTTCGGGCAAAATCGCCAATTTTGTGGCTATCTTTTTGAGGTTCAAAACAGGAGGAGCGCCAGCTAACTGTTGCTGCCAATAAGACAACTGAGTTTGCAATACTTCTCCCTGCAGCCATCGGTGCTGCCAGTCGGCAAAGTCGGCGTACTGGATCGGAAGTTCCGGTAACGGCGAAGGTTTATTGTTAGAAAAGGCTTCATAAAGCGCCGCTATTTCTCGGAGGAGTACGCCCGCAGACCAACCATCGGAAATAATGTGGTGCATTGCGAACAGTACCACATATTCGGCTGCGCTTAATTTCAGCAACGTTGCTCGCAATAGTGGCCCTTGGGCTAAGTCAAAAGGCTGCTGAGCTTCAACTTCTGCTAGTCGCAAAACTTCAGCATTTCGCTGTGTTTCCGGGAGATGTTGCAAGTCGAGTACAGGTAACTTTAAGGTCAAAGTTGGGGCAATAATTGCGATGGGTTTGCCATCTATGGCTGTAAAGGTAGTTCGCAAGATTTCGTGACGCTGCACGATTTCGTTGAGAGATTGTAAGAGTACCGCCACGCTGAGGTTGCCGGCGATCCGCACCGCCGCAGGAATGTTGTAAGCGGCGCTGTTTGGTTCCAATCGATCCAAGAACCACAGCCGTTGTTGAGCAAAGGAGAGGGGTAGAGGACGATCGCGCTTCACCGGTTCAATCGGCAGGATTTTCAAGCCAGCTTTTGCTTTGAGTGCCGCCTCAATCCGATCGCCCAACGAAGCAACGGTCGGCGACTCAAACAGCCACCGCATCGCCACATCCACCTGAAAAGCCGATCGCAGGCGCGAGATCACCTGAGTAGCCAGCAGCGAATGGCCGCCCAACTCAAAAAAGCTATCGTATATGCCAAGTTGGTCTAACCCTAAAATGTCCAGCCAGATAGCCGCTAACACTTCTTCTACAGGGGTGCGAGGCGCAACAAAAGCTTTTTCTAAATCAGGTCTAGCTGTATCGGGCGCTGGTAGAGCACGGCGGTCAACTTTACCGTTGGGTGTCAGGGGTAAGGCAGACAGCATTACGAAAGCCGAGGGTATCGTGTATTCTGGCAGTTTCTGTTTGAGAAAGTTCCGCAGTTCGGTAACAGTAGGCGGACGTTTGCAGTCAGGGACAAAGTAAGCAACTAAGCGCTTGTTGCCGGCTTCGTCTTCTCTCGCTAAAACTGCGATCGCACTTACTCCCGGATGTTGGTTTAAAACTGCTTCAATTTCTGCCAACTCAATGCGGAAGCCTCGGATTTTCACCTGATGGTCAAGTCGGCCGAGATATTCAATGTTGCCGTCGGGTCTGTAGCGAACGAGATCGCCTGTTTTGTAGAGAAAGTTTTGAGTTGCAGCTTCTTTTAATTCAGAATTCAAAGGTGAGAATTCATAACTTTCAGTAAAGGGGTGAGGAATGAATTTTTCAGCAGTTAAATCGGGACGGTTGAGGTAGCCGCGCGCTAGTCCGTCACCACCGATATGCAGTTCGCCAGCAACACCGATGGGGACGGGTTGGAGATGGCGATCGAGAATATAAACTTGGGTATTGGCGATCGGGCGCCCAATAGAAATCGGTTTATCCTCAGAGTCAACCGGTTGAATCATCGACCAAATTGTGGTTTCTGTAGGGCCGTACAAATTCCACACAGCAGAGCCTTTTTGGTACAATTGATCGGCCAATTTCTGAGATAGAGCTTCACCGCCACAGAGGATTTTTAATTGTTTGTTACCTTGCCATCCAGCGTCATGCAACATCTGCCAAGTCGCCGGCGTTGCTTGCATAAATGTAGCGCCAGATTTAACCAGTTGTTCTGCTAAAAGAGTTCCTGAAGCAGCGACTTCCCGGCTGGCTACAACGGTGCAAGCGCCTGTAATAATTGGTAAGAAAAGTTCTAAGGCTGCAATGTCAAAAGACAAAGTAGTGACGGATAGAAGAATATCTCGCTCCGTAACTGCCAAAGAATGGCGCATCGAAGTGAGAAAGTTGACGACTGCGCGGTGCCGAATTTGAACGCCTTTGGGCTTCCCAGTCGAGCCGGAAGTGTAGATTGTATAAGCAAGGTGAGAAGAAGTCGTCTCGCTAAAAGAGTTGCAATCGTTCTCACAAGCGATAGTTTCCCAGTCAGCGTCCAGATAGACGATCGCCAAATGTGAGATTTCAGTCAAATTAGTCAATTCGGCTAACTGCTTCTGAGTCAGCAACACCTTAAGTTGAGCGTCTTCTAGCATGAAAGCCAGGCGTTCTTGGGGATAGGCGGGATCTAAGGGAACGTAAGCACCGCCGGCTTTGAGAACGCCCAGCACTGCTACTAACATTGAGAGCGATCGCTCCACGCAGATGCCGACAAGTACATCGGGGCCAACACCCAATTTTCGCAAGCGGTGCGCTAACTGATTCGATCGCCGATTTAGTTCTTGGTAACTGAGGTGCGTATCCTCAAAGATGACCGCAGTTGCATCGGGCGATTTCTCCACCTGTTCCTCAAACAGTTGGTGGATGCACTGATCTTTCGGGTAATCTTTGCGAGTGTTATTCCATTCCACCAGTTGTTGGTGCAATTCTGCTGCTGTCAACAGCGGAATCTCCGCTAAGCGCTGATTTTGATTGGCCGCCATACCTTCGAGCAAAGTCTGAAAATGCCCTAGCATCCGAGCGATCGCAGCAGCATCAAAACGGCGGGTATCGTAGGCAATCTCCAGCTTTAACTGCGAACCTGGCTCTACCAAAACCGTCAGCGGATAGTTCGTTTTTTCATAAGTTCGATAATTGCTAGCCCCAATGCTGGCGCTCAATTGCCATTTTGAAGCATCCATTGGATAGTTATTAAAGACCAGAATGCTCTCAAATAAAGGCTGACCGCTAGGAATCTCACTCACTTGATGGATTTGTACCAGCGTACTGTATTCGTACTGTCGCGCCTCGACTTGTTGAGATTGAAGTTGCTTCAGCCAAGGCACAACAGAAAGATCGGGAAGCACTTGCACTCGCAGCGGTAGCGCATTCAGAAATAACCCCACCATAGATTCTACCCCCGCCAGTTCCGCCGGCCGGCCAGAGGTAGCCACTCCAAAAACAACATCTTCCTCACCGCTGCAGCGGCTCAAAAGCAGCGCCCAAGCACCCTGGACGACGGCGTTTAAGGTAAGCTGATGCTGTCGCGCGAGGGATTGTAAGGCGGCTGTCGCTGTTGCCGACAGGGAGATCCGCTGTTTATCATCATCTTCGCCCGCATTTGGCAAGCTGCCAGAAGCTCGATCGGCTATCAGCGGCGTGGGTGCAGCGAATCCTTTGAGCTTTTGGCGCCAGAATATCTCAGTTTTAGAGAAGTCTTGCTCCTGCAACCAAGCAATATACTCTCTATAAGGTCGGGGTTGTTCCAAGTTTAAATCCCGATTTTGAGAGAAAGCCTGATAGAAAGCGTGAACTTCTTTCCAAAGCAAAGACCAAGACCAGCCATCAAGCAGGATGTGATGGTGGCTGCGGACAAATTGATAGGTATCGTCAGCCAGCCGGATTAAGGCTAAACGCATTAGCGGTGCTTGGGAAAGTTCAAAACCCCGATCGCGATCGCTTTGCAAGAAAACTTCTAACCGCTGTTGTTGCTCGATCGCCGATTGTTCCCGCCAGTCTTCCTGGGCGATCGGCAAATCAACTTGTCGGTACACTACTTGATACGGGCGATCGAGATCCTGCCAATAAAAAGCAGTCCGCAAAATCGGATGTCTTTCTACAACTTTCTGCCAAGCTCTTTTAAAGGCTGCGACATCAAGATTGCCCTGCAAAGTACAGCTTAGCTGCTCGAAATACACCCCCGAATTTGGGGCAGCCAGCGTGTGGAAAAGCAGGCCGTGCTGCATCGGTGAAAGTTCGTAAATATCTTCAATGTTTTCGCCGTTCATTAATAATTCCTCCGATCGACTTGAGTGACTTGAGCGAGTAACTTACTAAAATCTTTTTGGCTGATTCTGGCTGCGGGAAAATCTGAAGGAGTGTAGCCACCGACATCTTTTGACTGGCAGCCGGCGATGAGTTCCCGTGCAGCTTCCAGAAAAGCCTCAGCCAAGTCCAGGACTGTATCGCGCCGGTGTACGTTCTCGCTGTACGTCCACTCCAGGCGCATTTGACCGCCAGTAACAAAGGCGGATATCTGTAGCAGGTGGGGGCGAGTACCGCGCGGACTGCGATCGCCAACCTTAAACTCGCGGTTAAGCTTAAACAGAGAAGATTGAGGCAAACTATCTTCAAATTGACCGAGATAAAGGAAAACTACTTCCGCTTGGGGAAGCGCTGCCAATTTTGAGGTAATTGCCGAATCCCCGCTTAAGTAGCGCAGCGCCCCGCAGCCAATGCCCTCATTGGGAATCCGCCGCAGTTCCTCCTTAACCGCCTTCAGCGTCTCTCCCGGACTGTCAGATTCCCGTAACTCCAAAACTACCGGAGAAATAGTAGTAAACCAACCCACAGTCCGCGATAAATCAACGCCTTCAAAAATTACCTCCCGCCCGCGCCCTTCCAAATCGAGCAGCAGCGACGGTACGCCTGTCCATCGGGCAAAAGCCTTTACCACAGCAGCAAGCAGCACATCTTGAACCTGAGCGCGGTAAACTGTCGGCACCTCCTGCAAAAGTGCCTGAGTCTCTGCGGTGCCCAGTACAGCCGAAACGGTTTGAGCCGACGCTACAGTATTCGCGCCACCGGCACAGTCCACCGGCAAAGGTAATACCTGAGCGCGGTCTGCCAGCCAGTAGTCCAACTCTCCTTGTAATTTTTCTGACTCAACCCAGTTTTTTAATTGTTGGGCCCATTGTTTGAAGGCAGTTGTCTTAAGTGGAAGCTGAACCGCTTTACCTTGCGCGAGTTGGTGATAAGCCGTCTGGAAGTCTTCGAGCAAAATCCGCCAAGATGCAGCATCCACGGCTAGGTGGTGGATAACTATTAGCAGGAGATGAGGCCGATTCATACCTCGATCGAACAAACCAACCTGCACCAGCGGCCCGGCTGTCAAATTTAAGCTGGCTTGCAATTCTGCTGCCGCTGCCTCCACAGCTAACTTTTGGTCAATTTCTGATAGCGCCGACAGATCCCGCCGCGTCAATTTCACAACTAAATCATCAGCGCCACTGATTTGCTGCCAACCTGATTCAGAGCGAGTAAATCTCAGGCGCAGGGCATCGTGGTGCATCGCCAATTGCTGGAAAGTCTGCTCTAACAAGCTGGGATCGAGAGGTTGCATCACCTCCAACAAAACTGACTGATTCCAGTGATGCGGATCGGGCTGATTTTGTCCGAAGAACCAGTGCTGAATCGGTGTCAGAGGCAGCGATCCAGTCACTAAACCTTGTTCGGCTTGACTGATATTTGTGCCGGCGACTGCTGCTAACTCCGCGATCGTTTGGCGCTCAAAAATTAGTTTGCTGCTCAGTTGAATACCAGCTTTACTCGCTCTAGCAATCAACTGAATGCTGAGAACTGAATCCCCGCCCAACTCAAAAAAGTTATCGTCGATGCCCACTTCTTCAATCCCGAGCAATTGTTGCCAGATTTCCGCAAGTGTTTGCTCAATTTGATTTCTGGGAGCCACATAACTGTTGCTCAGTTGAGGTCGCGGGTGCGTTGGCTGAGAGCGGCGAGAATTCTCTACTTTTTCGAGGAAACTAGATACTGTAGATGCAGCATTTTCGTACTCAATTCGTGCGTGAAAGTCTTCCGGCGATACTATTACTTGAGGCAGAGAGTTGCCAAGTATGCGACTGAAAGCATCAACACCTTCTGTCGATAACATTCCTTCTTTTAATGCTGTTTCTGGTTGAAGATTGAGTCGGCGCAATGTGTCTACTGACATCCCCACTTCTCGCCAAGTCCCCCAGTTAATCGATACGGTGAACGTACCATTTCTGGAATTATTTTTGTGAGCGACAGCATCCAGAAAAGCATTTGCCGCGCAATAGTCTACTCGTCCAGGGCCGCCTAAAAGCGATCGGCACGACGAACAGAGCACAAAAAAATCTAGCTGGCTTTCTTTGAAGATTGCCTCTAGCACTTGCGTTCCTTTGATTTTGGATGCAAAACTATTTGCTACCATTTCTGGTGTTTGGCGTTGAATTAATCCGCCGCCGGCAATTCCTGCTGCATGAATTACACCGTGAATATTGCCAAAATGCTCGATCGCTTGTGCGACCTGTGCCCGCATTTCTCCTTCATTAGCTATATCGGCGCTGCTAACTAAAACTTCGGCACCTAATTCTTCTAATGCCTGAACTTTGCGGATTTTGCAGCTAATCTTATCCTCATCGCTGTGAGCAATCAGCCATTGCTCCCACTCTTCTCGATCGGGAATAGTAGAACGCCCTATCAAGATTAGTTTGGCCCGTACCGCCTCAGCGAGATATTCTGCCAGCGCTCCGCCAATCCCTCCAAGTCCGCCCAATATTAGATAAACTCCTCCTTCCCTCAACCGCGTTTTCCCAACATTTGCTCCCTCTAAGCGGACTGCTTCAAATGTCTGCAGCCAGCGATGTTTGCCCCGGTAAGCAATACATAAATCAGGCGATTTTGCAAGAGATTCCGCGAAAATTTGGTCGATTAGTTTCTCTTCTGGCGCAGTTTTGGGAGTAGGAGGAATAACAATATCAACGGTGCGGCAAGTGATATTAGGATATTCTTGGGGAATAACTTTACACGGCCCTAAAACAGTAACTTGTTCGGGAAATAATTCCTCATCTCCGGTCACGTCGTGTATGTTACTTGTGACGACTAAGAGATCCACAGGATTGCTAATCTCGTGTTTTTCTAAAGCTTGTGCTAGGAATAGCAGGCTGTAAAAACCTATATTTTGATTGGCTTCCGTTCGCGTTTGTTCGTAAGCCGCGATGCTCCAAAAATGGGCAATATGCCAAGAGTGGGCGATCGCATTTGGCATCTGATGCTGCGCCTGGATTTCTGCAACTAAAATGTCGTAGTCATCCCGCTGTTGGGGATTAATGGCGTAGGCGCGATCGCCCAAAATAGCAAACTCTTTGCCAGCAGTTACAGTAATGACATTTTTGCCCTGAAGTTGCAAGCGTTTCACCACTCCGGCCGCGATCGCCCAAACATCAATAAAAACTAGCCAGCATGACTCTTGTTCTGCTTCCGACGCCATAGATAGCCCCTTTTCAGGGAGAGGAGAACGCTTCCAAGAAGGCAGATAAAACCAATCTGCAACATCCGGTTTTTTCTCTAACTTACTTTGAATATCGCTGACATTTCCGCCTTTCAAATGAGGTTCGATCCAGTAACGCTGACGCTCAAATGGATAAGTCGGTAGGGGGATGCGGAAGCGCTGTTCGCGGGTATAGAAACTCGGCCAGTCGATCTCAACTCCTGCTAGCCACAGCCGCCCAAGCGCCTTCAGCAAGAATGCGATATCTGATTGTTGCTCATTCGGGTGGCGCATTGAAGTCACGATCGTGCGATCGCCCTCCGGGCCGTCCGCAGGGCGATCGCGAACCTGATGCCGTTTAGCAAAGGTACTCAAAACCCGCCCCGGGCCGACTTCCAGCAGAATCCGCTCTGACTCTTGCAGCAGTTCGGCAATGCCATCACTAAAGCGCACTGTTTGCCGCAGATGTTTCACCCAGTAATTCGGATCGGTGGCTTCTGCATCTGCGATCCAAGTGCCGGTGACGTTGGAAATAAAAGGAATCTGGGGCGGTGTCAGTTTGACTTTTTTTATTTCCCCTGCAAACAGTTCCAAAATGGGATCGGTCATCTGGGAATGAAAGGCGTGAGAGGTATGCAAGCGCCGATAGTCTAAACCTCGCTCTGCTAAACGATTTTCTAGGGCATTTACAGCGCTGAACGAACCCGACACCACGCAGGAAGACGGTGCATTGCTGGCAGCCAGAGATAGTTCTTCATTGAGTAGCGATCGCACTTCTGCTTCTGGAAGCAAAATGGAGACCATCGCACCAGCGGGTAGCTGCTGCATCAGCCGGCCTCGAATTGCTACCAGTTCCAGTGCTGCTTCCAGGGAAAAAACACCGGCAAGACAGGCCGCTACATACTCGCCGATGCTGTGACCGATCGCAGCCACCGGCCGCACGCCCCACGCCATCCACAATTGAGCCAAGGCGTATTCAATGACAAACAAAGCCGGCTGAGCAAGATAAGTTTGTTTAAGCTGTTCCGCAGCCGTTGCCGCTTCTGCTTCGCTGGGATACAGCAGCGATCGCAAATCGAAATTGAGGTGAGGTTTGAGCAGTTGCGAACACCGATCGACTTGCTCGCGAAATATCGGTTCGGTTTGATACAGTTCCCGACCCATGTTGATATACTGAGATCCTTGACCGGGAAACATAAACGCGATCGCGGGGTTGCACGGTTCTTGGCAGTGCGTCAAAACTTGTTGCGGTTCCAGGGTTTCCAGCGTTTTCACTGCACCGCTGAGGTTCTGGCAAATAGCGATTCGGCGGTGGTTAAAAGTTCGCCTGCCAATTTGTAGGGTGTAAGCGACATCAGCGAGAGCGCGATCGGGCTTTTGTTTGAGGTACAAAGTGAGATTGGCTGTAGCCGCATCCAGTGCCGATTCAGTTTTGGCAGAAAGTACCAACAACTGCCAAGGGCGGGAAACTTCCGACACTTCGACTGTTGGCGCTTCTTTGAGAATAACGTGAGCATTTGTGCCGCCAATGCCGAAGGAACTGACACCGGCGAGGCGCGATCGATCGGCTTTCCACTCGGACAGGGAACTGTTGACGTAGAAGGGGCTGTTGGCGAAATCAATTTCGGGATTGGGCTGCTCGAAATGCAAGCTGGGCGGTATCAGCTTGTGTTTGAGAGCTAGGACTGTTTTAATTAAGCCGGCAACGCCTGCTGCTGCGCCTAGATGCCCGATATTGGTTTTGACTGAACCGATCGCGCAAAAGCCTGTTTTGTTGGTACGAAGTGAGAACGCTTGGGTGAGAGCGGCGATTTCCACCGGATCGCCTAAAGCGGTGCCGGTACCGTGAGCTTCTATGTAACTAATTGTTTCAGGATCGATGCCTGCGATGGCTTGAGCTTCTGCGATCGCTTTCGCTTGACCCTCAACGCTGGGTGCTGTATAACCAATTTTTAAAGAGCCGTCATTATTGATGGCAGAACCGATGATGGTTGCATGAATGCGATCGCCATCTTCTAAGGCATCTTTTAATCGCTTTAAAACTACAATTCCCACACCGCTACCGCCAACAGTTCCCCTAGCTTTAGCATCAAAAGCTCGGCAATGTCCGTCCGGAGATAAAATTCCCCCTTCTTGATATAAATACCCTGCTTTCTGCGGCACCGAAACGGAAACACCGCCGGCCAATACCATATCGCATTCGCCAAACAGCAAGCTTTGACAAGCTAAGTGCACTGCAACTAATGAAGTGGAACAAGCGGTTTGAATGGTGATGCCGGAGCCTTGGAGGTTAAGTTTATAGGCGGCTCGCGTAGTCAGCAAATCTTGATGGTTGCCGAATTTTATTTGGTCGAGTCCGACTGTTGCTAACAAGTCAGGGTTAGCAAAAAGATTGAATAATAAGTAGGTGTTAACGCTTGCACCGGCGTAAATACCAATCCGACCTTGATAAGTGTCAGTATTGTAGCCGGCATTTTCCAGAGCTTCCCAAGCAGACTCTAGGAAAATGCGGGATTGCGGGTCCATAATTTCGGCTTCTCTGGGAGAGTAGCCGAAGAATGAAGCATCAAAGGATTCAATGTCTTCGAGTACGGCTGTTGCTTTAACGTAATTGGGATTGTTCAGCAGATTTTTGTCGATATTTTGCAGTTCTGCATCTGAAAAAAATGAGATCGACTCAACGCCGTTTTGCAGATTTTGCCAATATTCATCGAGATTTTTGGCTTGGGGGAAACGGCCGGCCATGCCAACAATGGCTATTTCATTAATATTGTCAATTGCTTCTAGGTTAGTCATTATTTTTGTTTTAATCGCAGATTAACGCAGGTGTTTTCTAGATTGCATTTGTTGTTTGATTAATTGTCTTCGCAAATCGGCTCGGTCTTGGCTTTGTTCGTCGAAAGCAGGCTGTAAATTTTGGTTTTGATTGAGATATTTAGCTAGAGAGTCGATGGTGGGATATTTGAAAATGTCGGTGATTGAAATAGTGCGGTTAAATACTCCTTGCAATTTGCTGTAAAGTTGGACGATGAGTAATGAATGACCGCCGAGATCGAAGAAGTTGTCGTGGATGCCAACGCGATCGAGGTGAAGCATTTCTTGCCAGATCGTCGCGATCGCGCGTTCTATTTCTGTCTGGGGTGCGACGTAAGCGGCTGCTAGTTCTGGGCGCAGACAATCGGGAACCGGGAGCGATCGCCGATCGATTTTGCCGTTAGCTGTTAGCGGTAAACTTTTCAACAGCACGAAGGCTGATGGCATCATATATTCGGGCAACCGCTGCCGCAGAAAGCTTTGCAGGTCATTCGCAGCGAGGGATGCAGAGCGATCGCTATCGGGGACGGCGTAAGCGACCAGGCGCTGGTTGCCCGGTTCATCCTCTCTAAGTGAGACGATCGCCTGTCTCACTTGTGGATGTTCGCTCAGCACTGTCTCAATTTCTCCTAATTCGATGCGGAAGCCGCGAATTTTGACTTGGTGGTCAACCCGCCCCAAGAATTCTAGATTGCCGTCGGGTAAGTAGCAGGCTAAGTCGCCGGTTTTATACAACCGCTCTCCGCTGACAAAGGGGTTGGCAATGAACCGTTCTGCTTGTTCTGCTGGCCGGTTCAGATAGCCCCGCGCTAACCCGGCCCCGCCGATGTATAACTCACCCGGTATACCGATCGGTACGGGTTGGTGGTGCCGATCTAGCACGTAGGTGTAGCAGTTGGGCAGCGCGCGTCCCAGGGGAACCGTCTGGGAAGTCGGTCGATTCTGGACTGTAAAGGTTGTTGTGCCTACGGTGGCTTCTGTCGGCCCGTAGTGATTGAGGATGCGACAGTTGGGCGCGTGCTGCTGGATCTGCGAAATCAATTCCCAACTGGCTGCCTCACCGCCGAGAACTAAGCACTGGCGGGGCAGAATTTGCTCGGGAGGCGCAGCGGCAAGAAGGGCGGCGAGGTGGGAAGGCACAATTTTGAGGCAGTCGATCGCATGGCGGTTAAAGTATTCTGCGAGGGCGGCGGGGTTAGTTGTGCGATCGGAGGATATTATGTGCAAGCATCCTCCGGTACATAGGGAGGGAAAGATTGCGGTGTTGCCCAAGTCGGCGGCGAAGGTGGAAACAGTGGCGAAACTAGCGTCTGTTGGCAGTTCTAGTTTTTCCCAGATGCCGTTGAGGTAGTTGAGGAGTTGCCGGTGTTCGACGGCTACGCCTTTGGGTTTGCCGGTAGACCCGGAGGTGAACAGCACATATACTAAGTTACTTGTTGTTACCTCGCTGTTGGGATTTTCATGGGGAAGCTTGGCGATCGCATCCCAGTCTGCGTCAAGACAGATTACTTGTGGCGGGCGATCGCTCAAGTTGGCCGCTAGGTGCGTTTGGGTCAGCAGCACTGGCGATCGCGCATCTTGCCACCGGAAAGCTAAGCTGGCGGCTGGTAATGCCGGGTCTAGAGGTAAGTAGGCGCCACCGGCTTTGAGGATGGCCAGCAAGCCGACGATCGCATCTAGGGATCGATCGGTGTACAGCGCTACCACAACTTCTGGCCCTACGCCCAGCTTTTGCAGGTAATGGGCTAAACTATTAGCTTTTTTGTTTAACTCTTGGTAAGTTAGCTGCTGATTTTCAAAGACAATAGCAATGCGATCGGGTGTTTGTTCTGCCTGTTTTTCAAATAGTTGGTGGATGCACGAGTCCTGTGGGAATTTAGGATTGCAGATTGAGGATTGGTTAAACTCGACTAGAAGTTGGTGGCGATCGCGATCGCTCAAAATTGCTAACTCGCCAATGGCAGTTTCTGGTTCTCTAACCGTGCTTTCTAATAAAGTCTGAAATTGTCCTGCCAAGCGCGAAATATCTTCGATACCAAACAAGTTTGAATCGTAGTGGAACTCTGCGGTTAGCGAGTCATTTTGGTGAAGGCAAGACAGTTTCACTTTGAACGGCTCCAAACAAATGTATCGCTTATCAATAGAAAAAGATAAGTTTGCCTCAGTAAAATCTGCCTGCTGTTCCTCAAAATCAAAACAAACTGGAAAGAAGCATCCCCGATTTTTATCGGTTAATTCTGTTACTTGTTCCCAAGTAAAAGACTCTTGCCATTTGAAAGCTTCGCGTACCGACTCGCTAACCTGCTTCAGGTTCTCAGAGAATTTAAGTTTTTCTTCAAAATGACTGTAAACAGGTAAGTATTTGGCAAACAGACCTAAACCTGACTCCAACTGTTCATAATTCCGACCATCGCAATATGTGCCAACAACAATATCTGAGTTGCCAGTAAGCCGCCACAGTAGAACTAGCCAGCAAGTCAGAATAAATACAGAAGTAGAAGTGTTATATTTTTGAGCGATACTTTCAATTTTACCTACAACTTGAGTGTCGAATTTTACTGCAACCAAGTCTGGTTTAAATTCTAAATTTACCTCATTTTTTTTCTCAGATGGCAATGATATATCTACAAAATTTAAAATGTTATTTTTGCGCCAATACTCTTTACCTATTTCAGCATCTGCTCCTTCAAAAAGTTCATTTTGCCATTCTGCAATATCTGCATACTGCAAGGGTTGGTCAGATAATTCTTTGTCCTGCAAATTGGAGGCATAAAAACGGCCGATTTCATGCACAAAATTCTTGACAGTAACCCGATCTGCAACCAAAGCAGGCATCCCAACCAGTAAGAAGTGCAAGTCTTGGGAAATAGCAACCAGACAAATATCTAAAACGTGACCGTATTCTAAGTCAAAAACCAGACTGCTTACTTCAGCAAAAAGTGTCTCAATTTGAACTGTTTGTGCGTCAGAATCTCTACCGCTTAAGTTGTGGTAAACCATCGCCGGCCCGCTGCGATCGTTAATGATTTGCAGCGGCAGCGCCATTCCCTGTAAACATTGAAAGTTTGTGCGAAGAATTTCATAGTTTCTGACCAGGTTTTGCAAAGCTGTTTCTAAGACTTTTAGATTTAGATTACCTGCAATTTTAACAGCGAAAGTAGCGCGATAAGGTTGGTTGGATGCAGATTGTTGCAGCATCCAAAGGCGCTTCTGCTGAGGTGAAATGCGAAATCCTTCTAAAGACTGTTCTTGCATATCTTTTACTCCATCGATCTGGTTTTATTTTATTGATTTATAAAAGGTTCTGCCATGCCAACTACAACCTTCCGCAAGCCGGAAAAGGGCATCCGCCCGTGGGCAGTCAGCATATTATCTAGCATTAATACATCTCCCTCTTGCCAAGGAAAGATAACTGCTTCCTGCTGATACAATTCCCGAATTTCATCTAACACAGACTTTTCAATCTCAGACCCATCACCGTAATACGCATTGCGCGGCAAATATTCCTCTGGAAGGGCTGAAAGCAGTATTTGACTTGTTTCCTGTTCTAAACTCGACACGTGAAATAAATGAGCTTGGTTAAACCACACTTTTTCACCTGTTTTAGGATGTGTAGCAACAGCTTGACAGACTTGGCGAGTTCTTAAATAATTGTTATCTTTCCACTCAAATTCAATGCCAGCTTTTCGGCAATAATTTTCTACTTCTAATTTGTTGTCTGTCTGAAAAACATTTTGCCATGTTAAGTCGAGTTGAGTGTCATAGTTTCGGACATACATAACCTGCTTTTGTATGAATTTTTCTTTGATTTTTGGATTGAGGCGCTGAAAAATTTTCCTGCTGTCGGCAATAGGCGTTTCTCCACCTGTTTCTGCTGACTTAACGCTGAAAAATCCTATCTTCATCGGCCAACTGCGAGAGTAGGCCATTTCGTTGTGCAAAGGAATAGATTGATCTGCTGGATATTCAGTTGAGGTATAGATTTTGCCACTCACTTGACTGCGTGGCGTTGAACGATAGGAATAGTCTAGTAAGTCGCCAGAAATTGCCCTGACTAACTGCTCAAATTCGGTTATTTCTCTGATGTCGAAATTCCGAAACAAAATACCGCCGTTCTGACACAGCCATTTCTCGATTTGTTCTCGATTATTGGTCGCCCAATCGACTAATTTTATACCTTCTACGGCGGGTTGAACTACTAACGGTAGTGGCTGTTCTGCTTGAAGTAAATCAGTTTTTACTAGCTTGGTATCCGATAGCTTGACTGCTTTCCGTCTAATAGTTGTTAGCTGGTTGCTATTTGTTAGTTTTGACTCTACA
Source organism: Microcoleus sp. F4-D5 (assembly GCF_036704885.1). Classification (NCBI taxonomy): domain Bacteria; kingdom Bacillati; phylum Cyanobacteriota; class Cyanophyceae; order Oscillatoriales; family Microcoleaceae; genus Microcoleus; species Microcoleus sp. F4-D5. The sequence goes on from NZ_JAUBSX010000012.1 coordinate 29,885, forward strand.
TTGCTCATGTTTTTGCTGTTTAACTGATTTCTTGAATAGAGTTTGTAACTGCCTTGCGCTGGATATTGCCGAGCTTTTGGCGGCGTGCTTCCTGAAACTCTTTTTCTTTAGACAACTGCTGTTGTTTTTCGGCGATCGCCAATGTTTCTGCTAGTACATTTAACGGAATTCCTGGCTGTTCAACAACTCGATTGAGTAGAATTTGAAAGAGCTCTGCCATGCGGGCGATCGTCGCTGCTTCAAACAAGTCTGTTTTGTATTCAAAAAATCCTTTAATTCCCTCCGGTGTTTCCGTTAAATCAAGCTTTAAATCGTTGCGCGCTTCCCCAATATCGAGTTCTGAGAGAGTCAAAGTCACGCCCGGAAGTTTGAGGGCTGGAACGGGTGAATTTTGGAGAACAAACCAGACTGGAAATAAGAGAGGATGACCGAGATTTCGCTCTGGCTGCATTTCTTGCACTAGCTTTTCAAAGGGCAAATCTTGGTGGGCGTAAGCGCCTAAACACAACTCTCGCACCCGCTGCAAAATTTCCCGAAAAGTCGGATTACCTGATAAATTAGTCCGCAAAACCAGCGTATTCACTAAAAATCCAATTAAACCTTCTGTTTCAGCTCGATTCCGATTGGCAATGGGCGAACCGACTACAATATCTTGTTGACCTTTATAGCGAAAAAGCAGGGCTTTAAAAGCCGCTAATAAAGTCATAAACAGCGTGACACCTTCTTGCTGCGAGAGTGTTTTAAGTGCCTCAGTTAAAGCTGGAGATAGTGCTAATAATTGTTTGGCACTGCGTGTTGTTTGGTTAGCAGAACGCGGTCGATCTGTCGGTAATTCTAGAATGGGGGGAGTGCTGCCTAATTGCTGCTTCCAGTAAGCTAGTTGTGTTTCTAAAATTTCTCCTTGCAACCACTGTCGCTGCCAAATTGCAAAATCGGCATATTGGATGGGAAGTTCTGGCAGGGGGGACGGTTGATTTTGAGAAAAAGCATTGTAAAGTGTGGCAATTTCTCGGATCAATACTCCGGCAGACCAACCATCAGAAATAATGTGATGAATCACAAATAGTAGCAGGTGTTCTCGGTCGCCTAATTGTAGCAGCTTCGATCGCATTAAGGGGCCAGCAGCTAAGTCAAAAAGCTGTTGACACTCCTCAGTTACTAAGCGCTGAACTTCGCGATCGCGCGCTGTTTCTGGCAACTTGCCCAGGTTCACTACAGGTAGCGTCATTGCTAGCGCTGGGGCGATGTCTTGAACTGGTTGCCCGTCCACTATTTTGAAAGTAGTACGCAGGATTTCGTGACGGCGCACGATCTCGTTGAATGTTTGCTCGAGGGCTGCTGCATCGATCGCACCTGTGAGGCGCACAGATACGGGTATGTTGTAACAAACGCTGTCGGGATCTAACTGGTGAAGAAACCACAGCCGCTGCTGGGCAAAGGATACTGGTGCTGGGCCGGTGCTGGAACGGCGAGGAATACTTTGCAATGAGTGCGTTTCTATTTTAAATTTACCGCTCAACCGCTGTTGGAGAAGGGCTTTTTTTGCGGGTGAAAGCTGAGACTGTCGATGCAAAATTTCTTCTTTTTTACTATTCATGATGCCGTTTTCTAGTGATGGTTATATGAAAGAAAAGCTGCGATAAAAAAATGTTGTTTTTCAGTCAATTACCTGTACTTTCATATAGTCAGGTGGGGGTTGAATCCGCATGAGATTATTTTCCAAAATCACCAAATCGCCTCTCTTCTCAATTTCCTTAAAACCCGCAAACTTATAAGTGATATACATCATGCGATTTCTTTCAGTTGAAACAAAGTCAGCCAACAAGCGCACGTTACGATCTTTAGCAAGGCTCGTAATATAATTAAGCAAGACTGCACCTACACCTCTGGACATTACACGACAAGACATTAGCAATAGTTTTAGCGTCCACACACTCTCATCGCATTCCACAAGTGCTAACCCGATTTTTCCATAACTTCCATATTTATCATCCAAGCCTGCAATTAGCAGTTTATGCTGGTTGGAGAGCCGAAATTGATTGAGTTCGCTGTAAGAGTAAGTGTAACCAGTGGCATTCAGTTGATTTGTCCGTACTGTTAATTCTTCGGCTCGCTGCAAATCCTCTTCTTTTGCATAGGAAATAGTCAAAGTCATGTTGAGTGTGACCAAAAAATCTTCTTGAGCTCCGACAAATTCTTTCTCGGCATTTTGGCGTTCTATATCGTTGATATACATTAGCCTTCTCAGTTGTGAATCTTCTGTAATAAAACGGGGATTCATTTCCGGCATATCTAGCAAGTCGTCTAACTTTGCTGCATCAATACATAACACTTCTGGCAGTGAAAAGTTGACTTCTTCTAGCTCAAATTGCTGATCGTCAATAAAGGCGATCGCGTCGAGACTGATATTGATCGATTTAGCGATTTCCTTAATTGAAGCCGCCTTGGAGTTCCAGTTGATTTGGGGATACAAAAAATACTCGTCTAATCCCATCTCTCGCAGTTTTGCCATTGCTAAACTGCGTTCATTCTTGCTAGCAATAGATTGTAAAATGCCTCGACTGTCTAAGGTGGTGATGATGCGGGCTGCATGGCTGTGGAGGGAAATTTGGTCATTTTCTAAGAGTATGCCATTCCACAGGGTATTATCCAGATCCCAAACTACACATTTGATAGTTTTTTGCTCTTGTTCTTGGCTCTTTATTCGTTCGGATGTTAGGTCGATCATAGCTTTATGTTCTTACCGCTAAGTTTTGCTGCATAACGTTGCGTTCTGGTAATACTCCGTACTCTTGATAACCAGATTCAGCGATGGTAATTTGTTGAATTTGGGTACTGCCTTCGATAATTTCCATAATTTTTGCGTCTCGGAAATACCGTTCCACAGGGTAGTCGCTACTGCAACCGTTCCCCCCGTGAATCTGTACGGCATCGCTTGCTACTTTAACTGCCATTGTGGATGCAAAGTATTTAGCAATTGAGGTTTCTGAAATCGATCGCGGATCGCCAATTTCTTGGAGATAGCCGGCTTGATAGCATAGCAATCTGGCTGCTTTCACGTTAGCGATCGCTTCTGAAATCATTTGTCTAATTATCTGGTGTTCTTTCAGATAAACGCCAAATTGCTGGCGTTGGCTGGTGTACTGAAGGCAAGCTTCTAAGCAAGCTTGACCGATGCCTACACAGCCCCACGCTACGCTGTACCTGCCGCGATCTAAGGCCGAGGAAGCGACGTGAGAGAAACCAAAACCCTGCCGGCAAACGAGATTTTCCTGGGGAATTTGGCAGTCATCTAGGTGAAGTTCTGCTAGCATGGAAGCTCTCGTTCCCAAGATTCCCACAATGGGTTTGATGGAGAGTCCAGGTCTATTTTTTTCAACCAAAAAAGCAGTAGCTTTTCCTTCGCATTGGGTAAAAACTAAGAATAAATCCGCAATTTGTCCGTAAGTTATCCATTTTTTTTTCCCATTTAATATGTAGAAATTGCCTGAAGGAGTGGCAGTGGTTTCTACACTTTTAGCATCGCTACCGGCGTTGGGTTCGCTGAGTGCAAAAGCTGCGATCGCTTCCCCTGATGCTAGCTTGGGAATCCAATGTTCTTTTTGATATTGACTTCCCCACTTACAGAGAACGTGAGCCACCATACTGTGAACTGTTAGCAAACTCCGCAATGAAGAACACCCCCGCCCAATTTCTTCGTTAAGCAGGCCATAGGCGATCGCCTCCATACCGCTACCGCCGTACTTTTCGGGTATTGCAGCACCCAAAAAGCCTCGCAGAGCTAGCTTTTTAATGAGCTGTGGGGGGGTATGCTCTTCGCGATCGCACTGGCTAGCATAAGGTATTATTTCCTCATTTACAAAAGCTCTGAATTCTGATTGAGCGTCTTTTTGTTGGGCGGTTAATTCGAGTTTCATTGCATTCCCTAACTCAATTGCTTGTAAGTACAGCAGTTTTGCGTTCGACTAGATTAACCAGAGCATTTATGGTATTGAAATTATCAATTTCCAAATCTTCATTTTCAATGGAAATTTTAAACTCTTGCTCCACGAATAAAACCAGTTGCATCGCAAACATTGAATTGACAAAACCCAGACCAAAAATATCTTCATTGTCCTGCAAATCGTAATCGCCGACAACGCGAGCCAAGAATGCTTTGATTTTTTCTCGATTTTCTTTCATCTTAAATAACTCACTGATAAACGTAGAAACCTTGTTTGCTTTTCTGACCGTATAACCCCGCCTCTACCATCTGCTTTAACAGAGGACACGGCCTATATTTGCTATCTTTGAAGCTTTCATACAAAACTTCGATAGACAGTAGAATCGTATCTAGTCCGATCAAATCTGCCGTTTCTAGCGGCCCCATTTTGTGACCGAAGCAGGTTTTGAAAATTTTATCAACGTCTGACGCGGAAGCTACTCGCTCTTGCAATAAGAAAATCGCTTCATTAATTGTCAGCATCAACACGCGGTTAGAAACAAATCCAGGTGAATCGTTGACAATAATACATTCTTTGCCCATTTGGGCTAAAAAACTTTTGGCTATCTCAATTGTTGCGTCAGAGGTATGATACCCGCGAATCACTTCTACCATTGACTTCATGGGCACTGGGTTCATAAAGTGCATCCCGATCACATTTTTAGGTCGCTTGGTCGCTGAAGCAATGCGGGTAATGGGAATGGCAGATGTATTAGCTGCAAAAACTGTTCTCTCCGGGCAAATGGCATCTAACTGCGCGTATACCTCCTTTTTAATATCCCATTTTTCGGTGACATTTTCAACCACAAAGTCTGCATTATTTAGCAATTTGTAATTAGTTGAAAATGTAATTCTTTTTAAAATTTCGTCGGCACTGCCAGCCTTTTTTTCTTTGCTAAAAAGACTTTGAAACCGGATATTTTTTTTGATTTCCTGTTCGGCACTTTCTAGAATCGCTTCCGAAATATCTACAAGAATTACCTGATGACCAGTTTGGGCGAGGTTTTGCGAAACCCCTATTCCCATAACGCCTGCTCCCACAACACCGACTGCTTGAATGTTCATAATTGATGCTTTATCCTTTGCAATTTCAGATGAAGTTTACCTTTCTCCAACTAAGACAAGCGTTTTAGCTTCCTCTTCGGTTAATTCTTCTAACTCTGCTACAATTGCTTCTTCGATCGCTAAGGCGAATTCAGCAACAGTGGGTGCTGCAAATAGGTAGCGGAGAGAGAGTTCAATTTGAAATAGTTTGCGAATCTGGGAAAGTAACTGAATACCGATTAGAGAATTTCCTCCCATTTCAAAAAAGTTGTCATGGATGCCGACTTGCCCAATTCCTAACAGTTCTTGGTAGATATCGGCAATTGTCCGCTCGATTTCACTACTGGGAGCAATGTAGGCGTTTCGCAGGTTGGGGCGGGCAAAGTTCTGGATATTTGACTCTGCAATTTTTGAGTTTTCGTCTGGCTGTGCGGAAACTTGATCGAAAGAGGTCAATACTTGTTTTTGCGGCTCAATCCAGTAACGCTGTCGCTCAAATGGATAGGTGGGTAAAGGGACGCGATGCCGACGTTCACCAGCATAAAAACCTTGCCAATTTATCTGTACTCCTGCTAGCCAAAGTTGACCTAGTGTATTGAGCAAAAATGCTACATCGGATTGCCGATCGCAGGAATTTCGCAGCGTCGGCAGCACAGTCCAATCTACAGTTATATCGCTCGGCTTACATTGCACGGCCAAGCTGCTCAATGTTTGTCCGGGACCAACTTCTAACAGAATTAAATTCTGTTTTTTCCACAACTCTTGCACGCCATTTGCAAACAGCACAGGCTGGCATAAATGCTTTGCCCAATAACTCGGATCGGTGGCTTGACTAGCGGTAATCCAAGTTCCCGTAACGTTGGATAAATAGGGAATTTTGGGTGGCTGAAGATTGAAGGTTTTAACTAATTCGATAAATGGTAGCGCGATCGCATCCATCATCTGAGAATGAAAGGCGTGAGAAGTTGGAATCGGCCGGCAAGCCAAACCGCTTTCAGTTAACTGTTGTTCCAATTCATCCACAGCATCAGGAACACCCGCGATCGCGCACAGGTACGGCCCGTTAACTGCTGACAAAGAAAGACCTTTTCCTAAAAGCGGTCGCACTTCCGCTTCAGAAAGCGGAACAGCAAGCATTTTCCCAGCCGGCAAACTTTGAATCATCAACGCTCTTTTGGCCACGAGAGCGATCGCATCTTCCAGAGAAAACACCCCCGCCAGACACGCAGCCACATATTCGCCGATGCTGTAGCCGATCGCCGCCCCAGGGCGAATTCCCCAGGAGATCAACAATTGAGCCAAAGCGTACTCGATCGCGAAAATAGCCGGCTGAGTGAGAAAGGTTTGATTCAGTTTTTCAGCAGCAGGATCGGGCTGTTCTTGGCTGCGACCGAGCATTTTTCGCAGGTCGAGGCCGGATTTTGGCGCTGCATTTGTCTCAGGCTGACTGGGATACAGCACCGATCGCAAATCTAGATCGAGGTAAGGTTGGAAAAGTTGGCAGCAGCGATCGAGCTGTTCTCGAAATACCGGCTCCACTTGGTACAGTTCGCGAGCCATGTTGGGGTAATGAGTTCCCAGGCCCGGAAACATAAAGGCGACAGTGCGATCGCCGGCCTCGCGGTACAAAGTGAGAACTCGTTTCGGATCGGAAAGCGCGATCGCAGCATCTTGAATGTCTTTGCAAACAACCGCCCGCCTGCGGTCAAAAACTCGCCGGCCAACTTGCAGGGTGTAAGCAACATCCGCGAGATTGAGACCGGGATTTTGCTTGAGGCGATCGCTCAGATTTGCAGCAGCCGCATCCAGTGCCGATGCGGTTTTGGCAGAAAGTACCAACAACTGCCAAGGGCGAGAAGGCCCTGAACTTTCGACTGTTGGCGCTTCTTCCAAAATCGCGTGGGCGTTAGTACCGCCAAGACCAAAAGAACTGACTCCCGCGCGGCGCGGAGTGCCGTTTGCGGGCCATTCCGACAAAGCGGTATTGACGTAGAAAGGGCTGTTGGCCAAATCAATCTCCGGGTTCGGCTGCTGGAAGTGCAAGCTGGGCGGTATCAGCTTGTGTTTGAGAGCCAGAACTGTTTTGAGCAAGCCTGCGATCCCAGAAGCGACATCCAGGTGGCCGATATTGGTCTTGACTGAACCGATCGCACAACGTGCAGGTGGCGCGATCGCAGTTTTTGTCTGAGTGCTAGCGCGAAACGCTTTTGTCAAGGCCTTAAATTCGATCGGATCGCCCAAAGCCGTGGCAGTTCCGTGAGTTTCTACATAAGTCACTGTTTCCGGCTCGATGTCGGCGATGGCAAAGGCTTCTGCGATCGCCTTTGCTTGCCCCTCCAAGCTGGGCGCTGTGTAACCAACTTTGCCAGAACCGTCGTTATTTATAGCCGAACTTTTGATAACAGCGTGAATGCAATCGCCATCGGCGATCGCCTCTTCTAACCGCTTCAAAACTACAATTCCTAAGCCGCCCCCCGGTACAGTGCCTTTCGCACCAGCATCAAAAGCACGGCATTGACCGTTAGGAGATAAAACCCCTCCTTCTTGATACAAATAGCCAGCTTTTTGCAAGGCATTTACCGTCACGCCTCCGGCTAAAGCCATATCGCATTGGTAACTTAACAAACTTTGGCAAGCTAAGTGAACGGCAACTAATGATGTCGAACAATTCGTTTGCACGCTAATGCTCGGCCCTCTTAAATTTAATTTATAAGAAGTGCGCGGAGCTAAATGATCTTTCTCGTTCCCAATCAGAGTTTGGTAATCAATAACAGTACCTAGAAAACCCCGGTTTGAAGCTAAATTGAATAATAAATAGCTATTCCAACCTACACCCGCGTAAACCCCTATCTGACCCCGGTATCTTTCTGAATCATAGCCGGCATTTTCTAGGGCTGACCACGCCTCCTCCAAAAATAAGCGGTGTTGGGGATCTGTAATCGCTGCTTCTCTGGGATTAAAACCGAAGAATGAAGCATCGAACAAATCCATGTCTTCTAATATAGCGCCAGCTTTGACGTGATTGGCACTATGAAACATAGTAGGGTCAATTCCTGAAGAAAGCAATTGTGCTTCGCTAAGAACAGAGATTGATTCCACTCCCTCTCGCAGATTTTGCCAAAATTCATCCAGATTTTTGGCTTGAGGAAAGCGACCGGCCATGCCGATAATCGCAATTCCTTCTATAGACTTGTCTGTTTCTGAATTACTCATTAACCTTTCCCCTTTTATACTGCATGAGTTGCCTTCAAATAAGGGAAGGCTGACGTAGTAAGTTTAAGCCGAAGTTTATTAACTTTCTGAAACTCAGTCTTTATGCCTTGCCGCTGAAAATTTATCCGCATCGACACTTGGCTGTCGAAGGAATCGAGCATTTTTTTGACAGCAGTATCTAAGGGAGATTTGGGAAAATGGGAATTAGGCGCAAGTTTATATTTGCCATTGCTTCCCATCAGATAACTTTGCTGCGTGGTACTGTTTTTTTCAAATTTAGTGTCGAGGAACTCTTCACATATCTGCTGTTCCGATTTAATTGGGCGATGCCTGCGGCTGGCTACGCCTACGCAGTCTTTGCGCTGGACGTAGAACCACAGCATCGGCGATCTTTCAAGCTGCAAAAGGTTTGACAGTTGCCAGCGACACAAATCTGGCAGCGAATCGTAGCGTTCTTGCAAGTCAGGTTCGCTAAATTCCGTGTTCCAATAAAAGGTATCATTCGCCATATCAAATATATTAATGCGGGGCGATACTAACTCTAAGCCACACTCGTTTGTTAATTCAGACAAAGATTCAACTGTATAGCTGTGTTCTACTGGTTGAATCAAAGTATCTGCTAATTTAGATTCCGAGCCATCTTTGTATTCATTTAAGAAACTCGTCATTAAACTTTTTGTAGAAAATCCCCCATTGATTAATTTAAGCGCCAGTGCTAGTTCCGACTCAAAATCTCCCAATGAATTTGTGCTTTTGCTAAAAATTCTCACAGCTTTTTGAAAGCTAGACGTGATGATTCTGTGAAACCGATTGTAAACCATTAATTCCATAATTCCCTGCGGTTTCAGAGCAGTGACTAATTTAGCTAAAGTTTCTTGAGGGTTGGCGTTGTGGTGGATAACCCCGGTACAAATTATATAGTCAAACTGCTCTTTGTAAGAAATTTGATTGAGGCTTTCTTGTTTGAGTTGCAAGTTAGAGATTCCTAGCTCTTCAGCAGTCTGAGAGGCTATTTCTAGCGATTGAGCTGACAAGTCTGAGCCTAATACAGTAGCATTGGGAAATTTCAATGCGGTGAAAACTGCTTGGTTAGTTCCGCATCCCGCCACCCAAATTTTCGGCTGGTTAGGAAGAGTGTTGTGCTGCCAGTTACCGAGGTCTTGATTGAGCATGATGGTTTCAAAATCTGGATCGGATAGCCGATCGAGTTTTAAAGGCCGCCAAGGATAAGGAAATCTGCCGTAGAATTGAGCATTTAAGTCATCTACTGACTCTGTTGATGTTGCGAGAATTAGATTTTCATCATCAGTTTTAATCATGTCATCCTCAAGTTGGTAGTTGGGCTTGATAGCAGAAGGAAGCAGGAAGAGGGATTGATTGAGAGGACTGAGGTACTTTTGAGCAGAAACCGGGTTTGTTTGTAGATATCTAGTTGAGAGTTAGGGAATTTTCTAAGAAACCCGGTTTCTTTGCGTCACCTCTGCATTCGGAGTTGTTTTTGCCGATTGGCAACCGATTTTTGCTTGTCAACTCGATCGCGAACAGACTGAAATTCAAGTTCTGGTTCTTGCTGCTGAGTTAAATGTTTTGCTAGGGAGTAGATTGTTGGATATTCCAACAGTTCAATCAGTGATAAATCTGCCTGCAAAATTTCTTTGAGTTGACTGTGAACTTGGGCAAGCAGTAATGAATGACCGCCAATATCGAAGAAGTTGTCGTGAATGCTTATCCTTTCTAATTGCAGCACCTCTTGCCAAACATTGGCGATCGCGCTTTCGACAGAGTTACTAGGCAAAACCGGCGCAACTTCCGATCGCAGCGAGACGGCTTCCATTGCTAAAAGCGATCGCCGATCGACCTTACCGTTAGCAGTCAGCGGTAGCAGGGGGACTGTCAGGAAAACTGACGGCATCATGTATTCCGGCAATTTTTCTTTCAAAAATTCACTTAGTTCGCCGATCGCAGCCGGTGACTCCTGGTTTAAAACGATGTACGCAACTAAACGGCGATCGCTACCATCTTCTTGAACCAAAACCACAGCCTCCTGCACCCCTGAGTGCTCTAGGAGAACCGCTTCAATTTCCCCGAGTTCGATCCGGTAGCCGCGAATTTTCACCTGATCGTCTAGGCGGCCGAGGAATTCCAGAGTCCCATCCGGCCGATAGCGCGCGCGATCGCCCGTTTTGTACAGTCGGCTTCCAGGCTCGTCGCTGAACGGATTCGCGATAAACTTTTCAGCATTGAGATCCGGTCTGTTCAGATAGCCTCTTGCCACTCCTAAACCGCCGATATGCAGTTCGCCGGCGACACCGATGGGTACTGGTTGCAAGTGCCGATCGAGCACGTAAAGCTGAGTATTCGCGATCGCGCGACCGATCGGAATTGACCCTGACAACCGTTCGCCCCTTGGAACCCGATAAACGCAGCAGCCAACTACCGTTTCCGTTGGCCCGTATTCGTTCACCAGCAAGGTATCGGGGGCATTTTTCTGCCAAAAAGCGACGCTGCTAGCCAGCAGATTTTCGCCACCGATAATGAAAGCGCGAGTCAAACCGGCGGCGGCTTCGGGCGGTATTTGCTGCGCCAGTAACTCCAAGTGCGCGGGGGTAATTTTGACTAAACTCAAGTTAGAACTGCGGCGCAAGGCAGTGCAAAGCGTCTCTATGCCTTGGTTTTCCGGTAGCAGTTCTACTAGACTCCCCACCAGCAAGGGTGAAAACAAGCTGGTCACAGTTAGGTCAAATCCCAGCGGCGAGTGAACTAGCGTTCCCGTTCCTGCCTCGACTGCATAGGCTTGCGTACACCAAGTGAGATAATTTGTGAGTCCTCGGTGCAGAATCAACGTTCCCTTGGGCTTTCCAGTTGAACCGGAAGTATAGATGGCGTATGCCAGATTGTGAGAATTAGCTTCGCAGGTTGGATTTTCTGCCGGTTCAGAGGCGATGATTTCCCAATCCGCATCCAGGCAAATTACTTGAATTCCGCTGGTTGGCAAGTCGGCGGCTAAGTGCTGCTGAGTCAACAGTATCGGCACCTGAGAGTCTGCGAGAATGAAGGCTTGGCGATCGCGCGGTACGGTTGAATCAATGGGAACGTAAGCGCCGCCGGCTTTGAGAATGCCCAAAACTCCGACAAGCATTGAAAGTGATCGCGCTACGCAAATCCCCACCAGCACTTCTGGGCCTACTCCCTGTTGCTGAAGGTAACGGGCGAGTTGATTTGCCTGCGCGTTGAGTTCAGCGTAAGTTAGCTGCTGGCTTTCAAACACAGCGGCGGTGCGATCGGGTGTCCGTTTTACTTGTTCTTCAAATAACTGGTGAACGCATTTATCGATCGCGCCCGCAGTGTTTGTACTGTTGAACTCAAATAACAGTTGTTGGCGATCGCGATCGCTCAAAATCGCTAACTCGCTAATTGCCGCTTTCGGATTATTGGCAGCGCTTGCTAACAAAGTTTGAAATTGCTCCGCCAAGTTGCCGATATCTGCTACTTGGAATAAGTTAGCATCATAGTGAAACTCGCAAATCAAAGCATCATCTTGAAAAAGGCAAGAAAGTTTTACTTTGAATCTACTAATATAGGCGGAACGCTTAGCAATTGACCAGGATAAACCACCAGCCGAATACTTGGGCAGCGGTGGCTCAATCTCGAAACAAAACGGAATGAAAGAGTCAGCCGCGCCCTTGCCAGTTGCGGCTGTAATTTGTTCCGGCGTAAAATACTCCTGCCATTCATAATTATTGCCAATTAATTCGCTAACCTGCTGTAAAAATTCGCTAAATTCTAAGCTATCTGACTGCTGGCAAGCTAGGGGTAAATATTTGGCGAACAGACCCAAGGATGACTCTAATCCTTCATAGGTTCGACCGTCGCAATAAGTGCCGACGATCGCGTTTGATTGTCCTGTCAGCCGGCTGAGGAGAATTTGCCAGCAAGTTAGTAAGAATGTAGGGACAGAAGTGTCAGAGTTTTGAGCGATAGCTTCAATTTTTGTCGCCAAGTCTTGCGGAATTTTAACCGCGAGTTTTTTGGGCGTAAATCCGCTGTTTCTCTCTAACTCTTTTTCCCCTGCTAGCTGGCACACAAACAAGTCAGAAATCTCAAATTTATGCCAATAATCTTTTCCAGCTTTTGTATCCTCAGACTCAATTAAATCATTAAAAATTTCCGAGATATCAGCATATTGAATCTCTGCCTCCCACAGGCTATTATTCTGCCCAATAGCTGCGTAAGCTTCGCTAATTTTACGCACCAAGTTATCTAGCGTTAATGTATCCGCCCCGAGAGCAGACAAACTAACAATTAGCTGGTATTTTTCAAAAGCAAGCTCAATTAAAACTACCTGCAATAGCTGCCCTGACTCATCAAAAGGCTGTTGAGCTATTTCCTCAAAAATCTCCTCAATTTTAGCCTCTTGTGCTGGCGGACTTAGCTCGCTCAAGGAATATTGAGAAATTGATGGAATGGTGCGATCGCTTATTACTTGCAAAGGAAGATCCATTCCCGGCAAGCAGCGAAAAGTAGTCCGCAATATCTCATGGCTGTGCCACACATTCTCCAAAGCTGCCTCGAAAATTTCTCTGTTAAGATTTCCGTGAATTTCTACAGCGCACTGAGCGCGATAAGGCAACTTAGACTCAACTTTTTGCAACAACCACAGATGTTTTTGTTGCGGTGAAAGTCGAAACCCTGTAATAATTTCTTTTTGCATATCTCTACCTCTGTATCTAAGTATGTCAATCAATAGTTATGTACGCTGAACCTTGAATTTTCTACTTACTAAATCCGGCTTCAATACCCCCTTTATATCAAGTGCGATTAATTGCTTATAAGAACCTGCCGGGCGGGTTTATGAGATTGTCTGTTTTCGGCAATTATTATTAGTGAACCCGCCCCTACAGGAATTATATCTATTGAACCGAACCTGATATTATTCTTTAGTCAGCGTAGGCTGACTTTGTTTGTGTAGTTGCGGTTTTAACCGCCGAAAGACAAAGGGTATAGCTATCTTTTAGTCGGTTTTAACCGAATGCCAGCTATGAGGCAGGGGTTTCAACCCCTGTCGGACTGTCGGACTATCGCTGTAAGTTTCAGACATTCCTACCGCAATTTTGCGAGAACCAACAAAAGGCGATCGCCCGTGAGCTACTAACATATTATCCAGCATTAAAATATCCCCTTCCTGCCAGGGAAAAGTTACAGTTTCCTGCCGATATGCTTCGCGCACTTCATCTAAAACAGAAAGCTCGATCGGAGTACCATCTCCGTAATAAGTATTGTTAGGAAGATCGGATTCTTTAAACTCTGCCAGCAAAGAATCGCGGAGCGCCGGATCTAAAGTCGATATGTGAAAAAAAGCAGCGTGGTTAAACCAAACTTTTTCACCCGTTTTAGGGTGCTTGAGAATAGCGTGGCGAACTTGTCTAGTCCTCAAGCAATTGCCATTTTTCCATTCTACCTCTATGTCGCGATTTTGACAATACTCTTCTACCTTTAATTTATCAGTTGTTTGAAAAACATCATGCCAGTGCAGCCCCAAACCGCTGCCAAAATTGCGGACATACATCACCTGTTTTTGCGCGAAGATATCGCGAATTTTAGGGTCAATGCGCTGCAATACTTTTCTGACATCAGCCAGTGGCGTTTCTCCTCCTGCCGCCGCACTTTTCAGGCAAAAAAAGAAAATTTTCATCGGCCATGCGTGTTGGTAGGAATTCTCATTGTGCAGGAAAATACTTTGCTCCGCCGGATAATCAGTGGAAGTATAAATATTGCCCTTGACGCGACTGCGCGGCGAGGAACGTTCTCGATACTCCAACAATTCCCCGGAAACAGCCGCTATAAATTGCTCAAACTGGGCTGGATCGCTGACTTGAAAATTCCGAAAAAGTAGACCTCCCCATTTCCCTAACTCTGTTGCTATAAAATCCCGATTTTGCGCCGCCCAACCTACAAGATTTACTTCCTCTAAAGTGGGGCTGATGACTAGAGGTAGAAATTGGTCTGACTTAAGAAACTTAGCCTCAACCAACTCTTCTGAAGACGCGCTAATAGTTCGGCGCGATCGCAGCGGGGGCAGTTGACTCTTCAATTTATCTGATGCAAAAGTTTTCATCGTGCTAATTGTTCAATTGCTTTGCGTTTAACATTTTTAAACTTGAGAAGGCGAGCTTCTTTAAGTTCTTGTTCTTTAGCAATTTGCCACTCTTTGTCAGCAGTATTTAGCATTTCTTTGAGAACGCTCAGCTTCACCTCAGATTGAACCGCGATCGCATTCAAAAGCGTTTCAAAAAGCGACAGCATCCGCGCGATGCTAGCAGTTGCGAACAAATCCGTGCTGTACTCCATCCACCCAGTCAAACCGATCTCGCTGTCCGTCAGATTTAGCAGCAAGTCATACTTGGCGGTTTGGCTGTCCACCTCGCAGACGGTCGCACTCACACCCGAAAGCGCCAAAGGCGGCAGCGGTGCTTGCAGCACCAGCTTGACCTGAAACAAAGGTGTACGGCTTAAAGTCCGTTCCGGGTTCAAAACCTCCACCAACTTGTCGAAAGGCAGATCCTGATGCGCGTAGGCTGCCAAGGTGCGATCGCGCACGCGGTGCAGTAACTCATCAAATGTGGGATTCCCAGATAAATTAGTCCGCAATACCAATTGGTTGACAAAAAATCCAATCAGTTGCCGAGTCTCCGCTTGGTTGCGGTTAGCAATATCCGTGCCTACAGTAATGTCGTCTTGAGCGCTGTACCAGTTCAGCAAAGTTGTAAAACTTGCCAGCAGTGTCATAAACAGCGATACTTCCTGCTGCTGCGATCGCACTTTCAGCGCATCCGTTAAAGCTTTCGACAGCGAGAACGGCAGCCGCAAACCTCGGAACGTCTGAATAGCTGGGATCGCGTTGTCTGTAGGCAGTTGCAGTACGGGCAGGTTGCTTAATTCTTGTTTCCAGTACGCGAGTTGAGACTCTAGCACTTCTGCCTGCAACCATTGGCGCTGCCAGATCCCAAAGTCAGCATACTGAACCGGCAGAGGGGTTAACGGGGAAGGCTGACCGCTGGAAAAGGCGCTGTACAGTGCTGTCAGTTCTTGAATGAAGACTCCCATAGACCAGCCATCAGCGACAATGTGGTGTACTGTCAGCAGCATGGTGTATTCAGCTTCGGCTAGCTGTAGCAGCGTGACTCGCAGCAGCGGCCCTGCTGTCAAGTCGAAAGGTTGCTGAGCTTCTTGAATGGCAAGGCGTTGCGCTTCCGCTTCCCGGCTGGTTTCTGGGAACGATCGCAAATCTATGACTGGCAGCGCTAAAGTTAAAGTTGGGGCGATCGCTTGCACCGGTTGACCCGACACAGCGGTAAAGGTTGTTCGCAAAGCGGCCTGTCGCTGCAAGATTTCGTTAAAGCTTCGATCGAGTGCAGTTACATTCAGCGGCCCTTTGAGCTTGACAGCGACAGCAATATTGTAAAAGGGGTTTCCAGGCTGCAAGCTATTGAGAAACCACAGCCTTTGCTGGGCAAAGGATAGGGGCAATTCTGCTTGTTTGGGTGCAGGCAGCAGCGGCGGCACGCTAGGGGTAGCGGTGGCGAGGCGATCGCACAATAGCGCTGCTAAGCCAGACAGGCTGGAACTCTCGAAGAGTTCGGCTGCAGACACTGTTGTAGCGAGATCGGTTTCAATTCGGTTTTGTAATTCAAAGACTTTTAAGGAATCGAGTCCTAGTGCGATCGCCGACTGCTGCGGATTTACCTGCGATCGGGGAACTCTCAGCACCTGAGCGATCTGCTGCTGGAGGTAAGATGTTAGCAGCGGTACTCTGTCAGCCGGCGGTGTGGCGATCGCCTGTTCGCGAGTTAGACGCACCTCGTTTTCAACTGCCTGACAATCCTCTAAAATGCTGCTGCCAATAACTTTCAGGTTGCCTGAGAGAAAATCTGCACGGCAAGCGCGGCGCTGAATCTTACCGCTGGAAGTTTTGGGAATGCTGCCGGCGGCGATCGTCACGACAGCATAAACTTGGATACCGTGGATTTGGGCGATCGCACTTCTGATGGCTGCGGTGACTTCCTCCACATTCGGTTTCTGCCGAAATTCCACCTCTTGAACGACTACTAACTGTTCCTCATCCCCTACATCCACCGAAAATGCTGCACCGCCACCGGATCTCAGTGCCGGATGGCTGCGTTCTGCCGTTAGTTCAATGTCTTGAGGGTAAAGATTTCGACCTCTAATGATAATTAAATCCTTAGCCCTACCCGCGATAAAGACTTCTCCATCTTGCAAGAAGCCTAAGTCGCCTGTTCGCAAAAACGGCCCTTCACCTGTGTCTGACAGATAGGCGCGAAATGTCCGTTCTGTTTCCTCGGGGCGATTCCAGTAACCGACACCCACACTCGGTCCTGATACCCAAATTTCGCCAACTTCGTCGGGTTGACAGCGGGTTAAGGTTTCAGGGTTCGCGATCGCAATTTTTTGGTCTGGCAAAGTTTGACCGCAACCTACTAATGTGCGA
The DNA here is from genome assembly GCF_036704885.1 of Microcoleus sp. F4-D5. Lineage (NCBI taxonomy): Bacteria > Bacillati > Cyanobacteriota > Cyanophyceae > Oscillatoriales > Microcoleaceae > Microcoleus > Microcoleus sp. F4-D5. The sequence continues at coordinate 46,630 of NZ_JAUBSX010000012.1, forward strand.
TCGTTCTCACTTTGTGTACTCGCGGCGATCGCGCGATCGCTCTCAAGTGCTTCTCCCTGAAATGTTTGGATGACCGGCGGTGCTGCGTGCAGGCCCCCAGAAATCATCAAAGCTGCTTCTGCCATCCCGTAACAGGGATAAAATGCCTCCCAGCGGAAGCCGCAGGGTGCAAAGGCTGCGGCAAAGCGCTCTAAGGTATCGCGCCGAATCGGTTCAGCCCCGTTAAATGCAACGTTCCAACTGCTTAAATCGAGGGTTTCTCGCTGCTGCTGGGTGATTTTCTGAACGCAAAATTCGTAAGCAAAGTTAGGGCCGCCGCTGGTAGTGGCTTGGTAGCGAGAAATAGCTTTCAGCCAGCGGTAGGGACTTTGTAAAAAAGATGCGGGGGGCATCATGATACAAGGAAAGCCGCCGTACATGGGTTGCAGTACGCCGCCAATCAGTCCCATGTCGTGGTAAATCGGCAGCCAGGAAACAAATTTGCTGGTGTGGGAATGTCCCATCAGGCGTTGGGTCATGCCGGCGTTGTGCAGCAAGTTGCGGTGGCTGAGCATTGCGCCTTTGGGTGTGCCTGTGGAACCCGATGTATATTGCAGAAATGCTAAGGTTTCTGCGTTAATTGAGGGTTTTTGCCAAGCGTCTTCGATTCCGGGGGGGATTGTATCGGTAGTGAGCCAGTGTATAGTTCCGATTTTGTCTGCCAGCAAGGATTGCACTTGGGGCAAAATTGCTTTTGTGGTGAGGGCGATCGCGGCTTGGGAATCGGTTGCAACTGATACGGCCGTTTGAAGTCGGGCTGCGTGGCGCTGATTGCGTGGCGGGTAAGCCGGGACTGCGATCGCCCCAGCGTACAAGCATCCGAAAAACGCCGCAATATACTCTAGTCCTGGCGGATAAAGCAATAAGGCGCGTTCGCCGCTGGCACCTAAAGCCTGAAGTTGAGCTGCGATCGCTCGGCTGCGGCGATCTAATTCGCTGTAAGTCAGGCGATCGCTTTCTGTTTCTCCGTCTTCTAGAAAGGTAAAAGCTAGTTGGTCAGGCTGGTGCAGACACCTGTAGCGCAACAAGTCTACACCTGTCGAACTGTTACTGGAGATTTCTCGAAAGTCCTTGAAAAGTTGATCCATTCTACTTTTTGCACCCCTTGCAACCCGAAAATCTTGAGTTTTGCGATCGCAAAGCCGATGACCGCGATCTTCTCTCAAAAGGTTATTCTTTAGCTACTGCTCGAACTTATTGACATTAGTTCTTGATTAGCTTCCACACTGTAAGTCTAAAATATCCATTTTGCAAGTAGTAATTGATAATTATTTTTAAAGTAATCCCTCAACAGTCATAAGTTACCTGACAGTACCCAAAGCGGAACCATGCAGTCAATCGGCCAATTTTAGGTTATTCGCAGCTTGGGGTCAGGCACGCAGACGGCAGTGCGCCCAAAATCGCCAGCACAGGCCAGCGTGCAGCTTGATAAAACTTGATAAAAATTAGCAATAAACAAATTTAATTTATTGCTTGACATTAGCAGCACCCTTATTTTATTTTGATGAGGCTACTGCAAATGATTAGTGATAAATCGCTGGGTTGTTGACCGCGATCCGAGTGCACCGCCGCTCGTGTCAAGAAACTGGATTCAAACTGCGACCACAGATAGCTGCGCCTGTTACTGACAGGCTTAGTTTTCGTGTTTGCTTGGGTAGATTTTCAGCAGAGTACAAGTCGGGAGTGCATCTCCATCGGTGCATTCACTCTTACAGATGGTGTAGCAGCTCAAGTTTTTAAGTGTGTGGTGTGAATGAAAATGAAACTGCGTGTACCTTTTTTATGTGTTGCACTGCTGAGCGTCGGTATCATGCCAGTAGCAGCGGCAGGGCCAAGAAGTTTCTCTGACAGCGCTAACTCCGACTCTGCTGAAGCTGCGCCCGCGATCGCTCCCGATCCGAGTTCGGTAAATCCCTCAACAGCGGACGATCGCACTCAATGGTGGGCGATGGCTTCTGCCATCCCGTCCCAAAAACCGATCGCAGAAAAGCCCTCATCCCAAAGCGAGGAGTTAGAAGTCAAGCACAATACAGAAAACCGATCCCAAAAACTCAATTCAGACTTGACAGTTGCTTCAGAAGACAATAAAAATATCCAAACAAGCTATTCAAAAGCAGGCAGGATGCCCGATCCACAAGGTTTATTGGAGATATCTAATAGCGATCGCGCTTCTCGCAATCCTGATATTGAACCAATCGCAGACATACCAAAACTCAACGACATCGATCGTCCTAGCACCAGTGTTGAGGGATTACTTCAGCAATCGCCGTCAAGTTTTATTGTTTCTGATGCTGTGCAAATCTCTCAATCAGTCGTACAAGTAACAGGTGTAAGGCTAAACCCTACTGGGGCTGGTTTGGAAGTCATCTTAGAAACTGAAGCGGGTCAATTGCTGCAAGCTATTACCAGAACAGAAGGCAAAAGTGCGATCGCCGACATCGAAAATGCTCAACTAGCTTTACCGTCGGGTGAGGAATTTCGCGCTCAAAATCCCGATCGAGGAATTGCTGAGGTGACAGTAACTCAGCTTGAAGGTTCGCGCATCCGAGTCACCGTTACCGGACAGACAGCAGCACCGCCCGCGCAAGTAGTAAAAAGCGATAGCGGTTTAGTTCTGGGCGTAACTCCTGAAAATACTGACCAACTTGAAATCGTCGTTACCGCCACGCGCACCGCAGAAGTTATACAAAATATACCGCGGTCGGTGACAGTAATTACCCGTTCGGAGCTCGCTCAACAAAATTCCTTGTCGCGGAACTTGCAAGATATTATCGGTCGGGAGGTTCCAGGCTTAGGAGCTTCGAGTCAATCTCGAGCTCAAGGAGGGCAAAACTTGCGCGGTCGCAATATTTCTTTCTTAGTTGACGGCGTACCCCTGAGCCCAAATACTCAAGGTCGTGCGCTGCAAACCATTGCTCCCGATGCGATCGAGCGAATTGAGGTTGTTCGCGGCCCCAACGCTATCTACGGAAGTCAGGCCACAGGCGGGACGATCAACATCATTACCCGCAGGCCGAGCGAAAATCGGCTGGATCAACAGTCAGAAGTAGGTCTGACTGCTGCCGCCGGCAACCGACGCTTCCTAGAAAGCGGCAGTTTTGGCAACTACATCGCGCATTCCATATCGGGTACAGAGGGCGCTTACAACTACGCCTTTTCCTTCTCGCGAGAAAGCACCGGCACTTTTTATGATGCTGAAGGCGATCGCATTTTTAACAATCGCCCCTTAGATCAAAGCGTTACCTTCAATGTATTAGCTAAGGCAGGAGTAAACCTAGATTCTCAACAGCGCTTGCAACTAACATTCAATCACTACCGTTCTAGCCAAGTCGATAACGAGTATATCAACGATTTGAGCGTCAATACCCGCCCGGCCGGAACAGAAAAAGCCCGAGCTTTGAAAGTAGGAGAACTGGAAATTATTGACTCTAACCCCCCAAGAGATATAAATACTCTCTTTAACTTGACCTACACTCACGATCGGATTTTTGGCAGCCAGCTTCAGGCTCAAGCTTACTATCGATCCAACTCTCTAAACTTTTTTCCTACCGATTTTCGAGATGCTTTTTTCAAAAATATTGCTTTTGGACAGGTAGAACATCAAAATTGGGGCGGTCGCTTGCAGATTGAGACTCCTGTATTTACTGCAGCTAATTTACTGTGGGGAGTTGATTACAACAACGAATACAACACCATTGTGCAAGATATTTTCGATCCTGTGGCTTACGATGAAAGCGGCGGTCGAGTTTACCGTAAAATTGACGAACGCGTCGAGGTTCCGCGTTATGACCTCAGCCAGCTAGGTTTGTTTGCTCAGTTGCAATGGGAGATTAGCGATAACTTTTTAGTCAGCGGCGGATTGCGCCACCAGCGCATCGGCTTCAGTGTTGACGACTACACTACCTTCCCAGCCAATGCAGATATTGAAGGTGGAGATTTGGACTTTAACAGCACCGTCTTTAATGTCGGTGCTGTCTATAAAATCACAGACACATTTAATGTGTTTGGTAACTTTGCTCAAGGTTTTAGCATACCAGATTTTGGCAATCTCCTGCGCCGTCCGCCAGCCGGATTTTCGATTGCGGGCGATTTTAAACAGTTAGAAGCGGTAAGAGTTGACAACTACGAAATCGGGGTTCGCGGCAACTGGCAGCAAGTGCAAGCGTCTATTTCTGGTTTTTACAATACCTCCAAATTGGGTGAAAGTTTCCTCTTAGACAATCGCGGTTTTCCAATCGGAATTAACCGCGCGCCGCAACGGATATACGGTGTTGAGGGAACTCTTGACTGGCAGCCGGGAGGGGGATGGCAACTCGGCGGTACTGCAACTTGGCAAGAAGGTGAAGATGATGTTGACGGAGATGGAGACTATTTGCCTCTCAATAGCAGCATTATCTCACCGCTGAAGCTGACGAGTTATATTCAACACCAAACTACCCCAGGCTGGCGCAACCGACTGCAACTGGTATATATCGGAAATCGCGATCGGGCTTTTGATAAAAAAGTTGATCTCCAAGATATAGACAACTATTTGGTGGTGGATTACATTAGCAGCATCCAGGTTGGGCCGGGAACGCTAAACATTGGCGTTGAGAACGTGTTGGACACCCAATATTTCCCAGTCAGGATTCAACGTGCCGGCGGTTTTAATAATTCCGAAAGGTTTGCCGCTAGAGGCAGAAGCCTTAATGTCCGCTACGTTATCAATTGGTAAAACAAATGAAAGGAGTCGTAATGTCATATTAAGTCTCGTTCAACTGTTCTCAAAAAATGGTTTGTATTTCTTTCAGTAATTGCCCAAGTAAAAATGTTTTCTAAGGCCTCTGAACAAGCTCATTTTAAAAGTAGGTCTTTCCTACTTTTACCGTTTATTCTCGGTTTCATCCTTGTCTTGTTCGCAAGTCAATATAGTTTTGCCGCCGCTCCTACTCGTGCTGAAATCCTCTGGGACACTTATGGAATTCCTCATGTTTATGCCAAAGATACCAAAAGCCTTTTCCGCGCCTTTGGTTGGGCACAGATGCAAAGTCACGGCAACCTGATTTTGCGCCTCTACGGACAGGCCAGAGGAAGAGCAGCAGAATACTGGGGAGAAAAATATTTAGAATCAGATCGGTGGGTACGAACTATGGGAATTCCTATTCGCGCTCGCTCTTGGTACGATGCACAAAATCCAACTTTTCGCAGCTATCTCGATGCTTTTGCTGCTGGAATTAATAGTTATGCCGAAGCACATGGCGATGCGATCGACGATGAACTTAAAGCCGTGCTGCCAATTAATGGGGTAGACTTGCTGGCTCACACTCAGCGGGTGCTGAACTTCACGTTTGTGGTTAATCCTCAGCAAGTCAAGGGCGTTATGTCAAATCCGGTAGCATCGGAATTAATATTACCCACAGCAAAGATAGGGCAGTGCCGCGTCCCTACAATTAATCCGGGTAGAGACGCGGCACTGCCGTGTCCTCTAGATAATTCGGGTGCAACCGGAAACGATATTAATGATAGTTTTCTCGGATCTAATGGCTGGGCGATCGCACCTTCCCATTCTGCCACTGGCAACGCGATGCTGCTGGCTAATCCGCACCTCCCCTGGTCAGACTTATTTCTCTGGTTTGAATCACAGCTAACAGCACCGGGCATCAACGCTTATGGGGCCTCGCTGGTTGGCATCCCGGTACTGACAATTGCTTTCAATGACTCCCTCGGCTGGACTCACACTGTGAACCGGCATGATGGCTGGGATGCCTACGAACTGACGCTGGCAGATGGTGGCTACCGCTTAGACGGTAAAATCCAAGCCTTTGAAACAGAACAACAAATCGTTGAAGTCAAGCAGGATGGCGGTTCTCGGCGATCGGAACCCTTGACGGTGCGAAGTTCTATTTACGGGCCGGTTGTTGCCCAGAAAGACGGTAAGGCTGTGGCGCTGCGCGTTGTTGGCCTCGATCGACCCTTAGCACTCGAGCAGTGGTGGAATATGGCGCGATCGCACAATTTAACTCAATTTGAAGCCGCGATCGCACCTTTGCAGATTCCCATGTTCACGGTGCTGTACGCAGATGGAGACGGACACATTATGCACCTGTTCAACGGTCAAGTTCCGATGCGGCCCGGTGGAGACTTTAAATACTGGCAGGGCAAGATCCCTGGCGACACGTCAAGTACCCTGTGGACGAAAATTCATCCCTATCAAGATTTGCCGCGCGCGATCGATCCCCCCAGCGGCTGGTTGCAAAATGCGAACGATCCACCTTGGACAACCACATTTCCGCAGGCGATCGATCCCGATGATTACCCACCCTATATGTCGTCTCGCGGAGAAATGTCTTTTCGAGCTCAGCGTTCTGCCAGGATGCTGATGGCAGATGAAAAAATCTCGTTTGCAGAAATGATTGAGTACAAGCACTCAACGCACATGGAATTAGCCGATCGCTTGCTTGACGATCTGATCGCGGCTACCCAGCAGCAGGACAATAAATTAGCCCGCCGTGCGGCTGACGTGCTGGCTGTCTGGGATCGCAAGGCGGACGCGGACAGTCGCGGCGCGGTACTTTTTGCTGCTTGGGTTCAAGAGATAGGTTCCCCGATCTCGTTTGCTGTTCCTTGGAATGAAGACTTGCCAATGACTACGCCCGACGGTTTGGCAGATCCCGCTGCTGCTGCGGGGGCCCTTGCTGCTGCTGCCACCAAGGTAGAAGCTGCTTATGGAGCGCTGGACGTGCCTTGGGGAGATGTTTTTCGGTTGCGCGACGGCGCTGCGGATTTACCCGCAAGTGGAGGGCCTAACAACTTGGGTATTTTTCGGGTACTCAGTTTTGCTCCCACCCAAGATAGCCGGTTTCGAGCTGTTGAAGGCGATAGTTACGTGGCGGCGGTGGAGTTTTCCAATCCTGTACGGGCAATGGTACTCACCAGCTACGGCAACTCGACGATGGTTGGTTCACCGCAAGGTGGCGATCGGTTGCAGCTATTGGCGAGTCAACGTTTGCGACCGGTTTGGCGATCGCGCACAGAAATTGAATCTCACTTAGCAAAACGCGAGGTGTTTTCTGGGCCGGATCGAGCCGTTCAAAGTATCAATAATGCACCGTGAGGTACTTATGAAATTGCGCCAGATCGCATTAGTTTTGCACCGCTATATAGGTGTGACGGTGGGAATACTGCTAGCGATCGTCAGCTTAACTGGCAGTTCGCTGATCTTTTGGAAAGAAATCAACGCTTTCCTCAATCCCCAGATGTTCCAAGTTGTCCCGCAGGGCGATCGAGTATCTGTACAGTTTGTAGTTGATACAGTCCGCTCAGCTTATCCCGATTGGCAGCTTAATTTCATGGATCTGCCTCGCACGTTAAATAGCGTGTATACAGTGCAGATGCTGTTAAATAACGGCGGGCGTACCTCCATCTATCTCGATCCTTACACGGGATCTGTTCTCGGCTCTCAGGAGTGGGGCCGGACTTTAATGAGTTTCATTTATGAGATCCACATCAGCCTTCTGGGAGGCAAAGCCGGCGAGACGGTTGTTGGTATCTGCGGACTGCTGTTGCTGCTGCTGAGTGTAACTGGAATCATTTTGTGGCCTGGTTGGAAAAAGCTGGTGGCCGGCTTTGCGATCCGGTGGCATTCCTTGCCTCAACTAATTAACTACGATCTTCACAAAGTCGGGGGGATTTTATCTTGTGTATTTCTGATCGCGATCGCCTCCACCGGCACAGCCATGACTTTTGAAACTCAGTTTAAAAGCGCAGTTTACTCGCTCGCCGGTACGCCAAAACCCCCACCATTAACATCAACTATTGTGGCAAATTCGCCGACAATCGAAGCAGATATTGTTTTACAAAAAGCTGACTTGGCGTTACCTTCGGGCAAAAGCATTTCCATTACCTTTCCCCGCGAACCGCAGGGGACATTCCTAGTGCGTAAAAGACTGGCCGGAGACATCCACCCCAACGGTAGCAGCTACGTCTATCTCGATCGGTATAGCGGAGAAGTTTTGCGGGTGGAAAATTCTTTTACAACAAATGCGGCATTCCGGATTATAATTTCGTGGTTCCCGATACATATCGGTGCTTTTGGCGGGTTGACAACACGCATTCTCTACGTTTTCATCGGGTTGACGCCGACATTGCTGTCGCTCACGGGCCTCGCACTTTGGCGCCGGCGACAGTGGAGATTAGCTCAGCGGCGGGAAGCAAGCCGACAAATTTCCGCCACAGTAGCTGAACCTCAAAAATTTTATCCGATCGCAGAATGGCCTTGGTTTTGAGAAGAGTTTCTGAGGATTAAAGTGAAAAGTATAATTTTCACATGACTTACGCGAGTAAACCGGGTTTATTAGAAAAATTGTTAGTCTCTCAACTAAAAATCTACGAAAAACCCCAGTTTATAGCCTAGACCTGCGTAAGTCATATTTCAGTTCGCAGTTACTATTTTTATAGCGAATAAATAGTAGTTCTGTGAAACAAAGTGAAACCAAACATCATAAATGTAACACTCTTTTTATTAATTACCAATTACCAAGCATCAAATTTAGTTGCCTCAATATAACTAAAAAATAATGTTCCAAAAATTTCGTTCAAATAGCCTCCGAACTTTCCTGCTGATCTGGAGCGGTCAAACCGTTTCTCTAATTGGCTCTAGCATGACAGGCTTCGCTTTTACTATTTGGGTATGGGAACTCACGGGTCAGGCAACAGCATTAGCCTTATTTGGTTTCTTTGCACAAATGCCACAATTATTGACGACTCCCTTTATGGGGGTAATTGTAGATCGCTGGAATCGTAAATTATTGATGGCAGTTGGTGACACGGTGGCTGGTATATTAACTATTACTATCTTACTGCTTTATCTAGGGAGCAATCTGCAAGTATGGCATTTATATCTGGCTGTAGCTGTCAACGGTATTTTTCAGCAACTCCAAGAGCTTGCCTACAAAGCATCGATATCAATGATAGTGCCAGAGTTGCAGTACAGTCGTGCTAGTAGTATGGGATCTCTAGCAATTTACAGCTCTAAAATTGTGGCGCCGGCACTGGCCGGTACTCTCTACTATGTAATGGGTTTGAGAGGGATTTTAATTGTCGATATCGCTACTTTTGCGATCGCGATCGGCACGTTACTTCTCGCACACATTCCGCAACCCACCCTCACAGAAACGCCCCCTTTTAGTTTCAAAAATATCCAACAGGAAATCGGTTTTGGCTTCCGCTACATTGCCGCGCACCCAAGTCTGCTGGCGCTGTTAGTATTAACATCGCTGTTCTGGCTAGTTCACGATTTGAGCGCTACACTCCATTCGCCGATGATTTTGGCACGTACTGGTAACGATGCCAGAATATTGGGTATGGTCGTCTCGGCTGCCGGCTTGGGCGGTATTGTTGGGGCGTTAGCTGTGAGTGCTTGGGGCGGCCCTAAGCGCCGGATACACGGCTTTTTGCTCGGTATGGCAGGTGCGGGCTTGAGCAAAACTGTGTTTGGCCTAGGAGTAACGCCGTTAGTTTGGACTTTGGCTCAGTTTTGTTCGTCTCTCAATTTCCCGCTGCTAGGCAGTTCTGCTGACGTTATCTGGCTTGTTAAAGTTAAACCGGAGGTGCAAGGGCGGGTTTTTGCCACTCGTTCTGTAAGCTTACTGGTTGCTTCAACTTTTGGTTACTTAATCGCAGGCCCGTTGGTCGATCGTGTTTTTGAGCCGGCGATGATGCCAAAAGGCAGTCTTGCACCTGTTTTTGGCGGGCTGTTCGGGACTGGGACAGGGGCAGGTATCGCGCTGCTTTACGCTAGCTGCGGACTCTGTATGTTCATACTTGGCTTAGGCGGGTATGCCTTCCGGGTGTTGCGCGATGTTGAGGATATTGGGAGCGATCTCATATCGAAGTTCGATTGATTAAATCATCTCGGTCTTCTGTATTTATAGCCTTTTTCAGATAGATGAGGTACAAGTTTAGATTTGAGATTTGAGATTTTAGATTTGAGATTTGAGATTGGGGGATTGAGGAATTGTTAATTAATTAGTCAATACCTCATCTTTATGAGAAGCGCTATAACTAGGGTTTGCTGAATAAGTAAACGAAGTTCAAAAAGAGAGAGAGCGCTTTTAGATTTGAGATTTGAGATTTGAGATTTGAGATTGGGGGATTGAGGAATTGTTAATTAATTAGTCAATACCTCATCTTTATGAGAAGCGCTA
>NZ_JAUBSX010000012.1:56952-94394 GCF_036704885.1 Microcoleus sp. F4-D5
TAACTAGGGTTTGCTGAATAAGTAAACGAAGTTCAAAAAGAGAGCGATCGCTAATTCCAGCAAGCCGCTAAGTGAAGTTTTTCTGGTCGTTATGATGCCCGAATCTAATTTTTTATCATCGCCGAATTGGAGCAAATTGTTATTGATGAAAATTGACACACCACAACCACAATAACCTTCTAAATTCCGGGATAAGGTTTGGGAATAAAAAAGCGATAGCTTCTTCGGTTTGGCAAGTATTATCAAGTTTTGCCACCACTCGATCTAGACCAAATCTTCCCTTCGCTTACCCGAAATTTTCTTCTATTGTCTCGCTTTGAGGATTCCTAGATCGATCGGCTAAAATATCTGCTTTGGTAAACTATGTATTCGCGATCGTCGCATCGGGGGTTTTTGATTGTTGCCTTTGTCGCTAGCCGAATCAGATTTGAAGAACTGCTGGATAAATATCCTGGAATTAAATCAGAAGACATTTCTCCTTGTTGCTTGTGAAAGACATAGGAATGACAGTTGTCAATGTGAATCGGGCTTAAAAATCGGGTTCCGCAGCTAAAAGCTCGATCGACAAATCCATCTGTTCCTTCCCCCGCGACAAAAAGCTTTCGCACTCCTGCAAGCACTTGACAGCCACCGCAAACTGCTCGAAAACCTCCTCTAGAGGCAACTCTCCCGATTCCACCCGATCGATAATCGCTTCAATTCGATCGACCGTTTCCTCATAATTCCAGTCAGACGGACGCAACTGCGAATCTATCATAACTTTTATTCCGCATCCAATACTTCTACAATCTTAACTTTCAGCACGCCCCGACTCAACCTCACAGTCAATTCCTCTCCCAATTCCAAACCGTCAGTAGTGCGGACGATCGTACCGTCACTTTGGATTACCGCCGCATAACCCCTTTGCAATACCGCCGCCGGATTCAGTGCGGATAATTTTTCTTGCAATACTTCCAGTTTACCAGTTGCTTGCCGCAAAGTTCGGGATGTCGCAGGCAAACGTTTTAATCGATTTTGTAACAGTTGCAAATGTTCTTCTTCTGTCTGAAATCTTGACCGCACAGCGTTTGCTAAATCGATCGTTCGCTGCTTGTGTTCAAAGTAAAGATCTGCCAAAATTGGTACAGCTTGAGCGGCCGCCGCAGTGGGAGTGTGGGCTCGTTTATCTGCTACTAAATCGGCGAGAGATTCGTCTCTTTCGTGCCCGATGCCTGTAATAATTGGAATCGCACAATTCGCGATCGCCCTGACAACTCTCTCATCATTAAAACAAGCCAAATCCTCCGCAGAACCGCCGCCCCGCGCTAACACGATCGCATCAGCCCTACCGTCCAATTCTACGCGGGCGATCGCCCTAGCAATCGCAGCAGCAGCGAATTCTCCCTGTACCAAAGTCGGCGACAGCAACACCCGCAAACCCGGATATCTTTGCGCTAGAGTGCGCTGAATGTCCCCCCAAGCAGCGCCGGTATCCGATGTCACCACGGCGACAATTTGCGGGTGTGCGGGAATCGGGCGCTTTCTGGCGGGATCGAAGAAACCCTCAGCCTCCAAGCGCGATCGCAATTGCTGCAAGCGCAAAGCCTGCAACCCTTCCCCAGCCGGCAGCGATTGCACAACAGTCAACTGGTACTCGCCGCGATTTTTGTAAACCCGGATGCTTCCCAAAACCAGCAACTGTTCCCCTTTTGCCGGCATTTGCACCAATTTTTGCCGCTGAGAATTCCACACCACGCAGCGAATCGCAGCGCTTTTGTCGGTGTCGCACAGCGTGAAAAAGCAGCCGCTGGGGTGGTGCGAAACGTTCGACACTTCGCCTGTCAGCCAAACTGATTGCAGGTGGCGATCGCCCTCCAACAAGTCTTGCAGGTATGATGTTAGTCCGGCAACAGAGAACGCTGTATCGGGAAAAATTGAAGTCATCCAATTTTAGATTTTAGATTTTAGATTTTAGATTTAGGCTACTATCAATGCTTCGGACAGCGTGCGATTGCCCAGCGTAAAATAAGGGTTCCAGGGCGATTGCACAATCGACTTCCTAACGGAAAATCAAGGGTTTCAGAATACCATCTCAAAATAGTCCGAACTATTGTAATATATGTAAGGTAATTTATTTGTAGGCTGAGCGGGCGATCGTAAATTTAACTGCAAACAAACTAATGATATCAGATACAATGACTTCGATGAATGTGCTGCGCCAAGAGGCTGCGGCGATCGGCATTACTGAGGAAGAAGCCAGAAAATATGGCGACCTCCGACACAAAAGAACTTGGTCTTTGGCGATCGAACATCACCTCTCAATGCAAGATTTTGCCGATCGCATAGAACCATCCTTCACAACTTCCGAACCCGAGTCGTCCAGCGCACTCAACCACTCTGTGACTGAGGAGTCGAAAGACAATGGTATTCAGCTAACTGCGAACCTAGGCGAATCTAGATTAACCAGAGATAACCAAACAGCATCTCTTGCTTCGTTTCCACAACCAACAGAAGAAATCGGGCGATCGCACAACAAATCCATCCTGCGCATCAAGCAAGCTAGAAGTTTTGAACAAGTAGTTCAAAATCACATTAAAGCTTTACAAACTGCATCTAATGCTCGCACAAATGAAGCACATTCATCGACCGGCAATTGGGTTTGTCCTGAGTGCGGCCCGCAAGGTGAAATTAGCTGTCACCTGTGTGAGGGTACTGGCAATATCAGCGACCTTGCAGCTATTGGCTGGACGCTAGCTTATATGGAAATGTTGGGCTGTTCTGCTCGCGAAATTGAACCTATACGGAAATTTTCGCCTGCGTCGAGCACTCTAGAATTGAATTTAAAAGTTTGTATCGCTATCAAACAAAGTACCGAAGTTTTAGCTCGAACTGAAAAATGGGTAATTAGTCATTAGTCATTAATTATTAGTCATTCGTTATTAACTCTTAGTTACCTGAAAGCTCAACCAAATTAAGTATTGATTCTAGCTTTTGCAAAGCAACTTCCAAATCATCGTTGACAACTTGGAAATCAAATTCCCCCGCAGCATCAATTTCCTCTTTAGCCCGCAGCAGCCGACGGGCGATCGCACTTTCGGAATCTTGACCCCGACTCCGCAAGCGCCGTTCCAACTCATCCCAAGAAGGAGGTAAAATAAAAATTCGCAGCGCCTCTGGAAAATTATTCCTAATTTGCCTCGCCCCTTCCAGCTCAATTTCTAAGATGACCGATTTTCCCTCACCGATTCCTTGTTTGAGACCAAAATAAGGAGTACCGTAAAAATTACCGGCAAACTGAGCCCATTCTGCCAAATCTCCAGCCTCAACCATTTGTTCAAAGCGGCTGCGGCTGACAAAATAGTAATGCTTTCCCTCAATTTCTCCCTCACGGGGCGAGCGAGTTGTCACCGATACCGAAAGATACAATTCGGGATGGCGATTGAGGAGCGATCGTACTAGGGTGCCTTTCCCCACACCGCTAGGCCCCGTCAGAACAATTAATTTACCAGATTTCATTTTTAGAAGAGAAACGTGTAACAATTTAAGTTTCCGCTTACTTTAGACTGTAAACGCTTAAATTGCAACTGACAAACCTCAATCATCCCGACCTTGACTGTCTTTGCCGATCGCAAAACGATTAGCAACCGTTTCCGGCTGAATCGCCGACAGGATGACGTGACTCGAATCTGTAATAATTACCGCTCTCGTGCGGCGGCCGTAAGTAGCGTCAACCAGTTGTCCCCGCTCCCGCGCATCAGTAATAATCCGCTTAATTGGCGCTGACTCGGGACTGACAATGGCAATCACTCGATTAGCAGACACAATGTTACCAAAACCGATATTAATTAATTGAATATCCATGAAAATCTTAATCTATGGGTTAACGACTAACTATCAATCCTTACTTTTTATCATATATACAAATATTTTTTCTGGCAATCCTAAAATTAATCCCAACTAAGTTTTTGAGTTTCTATCTAAAATTTTTACCCTTTTGACGCCAAGTACCCCGTTCTTTATCAAAAGTTTAAAAAAGACTTGCTGTTGCCGCTCTATATTAAAGATTCGGTAAAAGCCTAGATTTTTCGTTGCCAATAAAAGCATTAGCTGTATCGAGAAAACAGCCAGTAAATGTTGAGAAATATAAACTTAATTTCAGGTGGACGGAACTTTAAGTATAATCAATCAGTGATAAATGACAGCAAATATTTGCAAATTGCAGTCTATACTAACAGTATTGAGACTGATGCGGCTTTGATGAGCTTTCCAACCTAAACTAAAAGCTGCTGGCGATCGCACGTCATCCCCAATTTTCACATAAACATTTTGGATGATGTGCCAAACTAAAGATGTTTCTTGCATGATGTTCTACAATAAAATGGGTTTGTAGTGAGGACTCAAGTCCTATTAATTTTAATAAAAAAACTGTGGCTGCAATTATCAATTGTATAACAAACATGAAAAATTGCCGAGTCTCGCGCCGGACACGGCAGTGCCGTTTCCCTACAGATGGTCGCAGGATTATATTTAGCAATAATTGTGGGAATTAGTAGAAAAATATGAACACTTTAGTTTTTACTACAAACATTTTGAATTCAGAAAAAGTTAGGCAAAAAGTGGTTTGACGCACGAGATGAATTCCGGTTGAATTGGAATGATTAAACCGCAGATGACACAGAGAACACAGAGTCAGAGAACAGAGAGAAGAATAATTCCGATGCTACGTGATTTGATATAAATTATAGCGGTAATAATTCATGCACGCCGCACCCTACACATATATGATATGCGTAAATCCTGTGCAACAAAAAATCGGGATTAATGCAGATAAATTCACCCGCCTTAATCCCGAGTTATTCCACACTTAATTAAGCTGCAACTAAACCGCTGTGTCTCAACAAAGCTTTAGTGCTCGGTTCGCGTCCCCGGAAAGTTTTAAACACTTCCATCGGGTGCAAACTGCCGCCCAATCCTAACACTGTATCTCGGAAGCGCTTGCCTGTAGATGCGATCGCACTTTCATCTTCCAAATCCGCTTCCTCAAACGCCGCAAAAGCATCAGCGCTGAGCACTTCCGCCCATTTGTAACTGTAATATCCCGCCGCGTAGCCTCCCGCAAAAATGTGTCCGAAAGCGCACAAAAATGCGTCTTCTTCCAGAGGAGGCAAAACAGTCGTAGTTTTAGCGATGCGGTTGCGGACATCGGCCACAGTTTCGCTGCCGCCCGATCGGTAGCGGTGGTGCAATTCGATGTCAACGCTGCTAAAATGTACTTGCCTGAGCATGGCGGTGCCGCTCATGTAGTGGCGCGCTGCTAGCAGCTTTTGGTAGTAGTGTTCCGGCAAAGTTTCCCCGGTTTCGTAATGCTTTGCCATCCCGAACAAAGTAGCGCGATCGTAACACCAATTTTCCATAAATTGACTGGGCAATTCCACCGCATCCCACTCAACATTATTGATGCCCGAAGCCCCCGGATAGTCTACCGTTGTCAGCATATGCTGCAAACCGTGACCGAATTCGTGAAACAAAGTTTCGACTTCCACAAAAGTCATTAAACTCGGTTTGCCGTCAACCGGAGGACTTTGGTTGCACACCAAATAAGCCACCGGCAACCGCGTAGTTGTTTTTCCTGATTCCACAAATTTAGCGCGCACCACGCACTCATCCATCCAAGCACCGCCGCGCTTTTCCTCGGGGCGGCTGTAGGGGTCTAAATAGAAATTGGCGATCGTATTTCCTGCTTCATCATCTATTTGGAAATAGCGCACATCTTTGTGCCACACAGGAGTTTGACCGTCCGCCGCAGTTACTGTCACGCCGAACAGCCGCTTTACTAATCCAAATAACCCCTCTAACACCTGCGGCAAAGCAAAGTAAGGGCGCAATTCTTCCGCACTAAAAGCAAACTTTTCTTCCCGGCGCCGTTCCGACCAAAAACCAATATCCCAGTGCTTCAAATCTCCAGCTTCCGCCGCGCCTTTTTCGGCAGCAAAAGCTTTCAATTCTTCTAAATCTTTGACCGCAGCATCATAACTAGCCTGGCGCAATTCTTCTAACAAAGCTTCCACTGCTGCAACGTCGGGAGCCATTTTGCTCGCCAAGCTCAATTCGGCATAACTGCTAAACCCGAGCAAAGCAGCTTTTTCCTGGCGCAAAGCTAAAATGCGATCCGTCAACGGCCAGTTATTCAATTCTCCACTACTTGCTCTGCCGATAAAAGCTTTGTACAACTTTTCGCGCAAGTCGCGGCGGGTGCTGTGCTGCATGAAAGGGCCGTAACTCGGAAAGTCTAAAGTGATCCGCCAAGGGCCGTTTTCGGCATCCGCATTTTCTTCGCCCGCGCTGCGAGCGGCTTGAGCTGCTAAACTCAACAAACTCGGCGGCAAACCGTCAATTTCGTCTTTGTTTGTGAGGGTGATACTGAATGCTTTGGTAGCGTCGAGGACGTGATTGGAAAATTGGGTACTAATTTCGGCCAATTCTAATTGAATGGCATTAAAACGCTCTTTTTGTTCGCCTTCTAAACCGACGCCGGAGAGTTGGGCGTCTCGGAGAGCTGCTTCGACAATTCGCTTTTGAGCTGACTCTAAGCTGTCCCAATTTTCGCTTGCCCGCAGCGCTTTAAAAGCTTCGTAAAGCGGTTTGCTTTGACTGAGCTTGCTCCAAAATTTTACTACTTCCGGCTGCACTGTTTCGTGAGCCGATCGCAGTTCCGGGCTATTTTTCACGCCCATCAAATGTCCGACAATGCTCCAGCTCCAATTTAAACGCTCTCCGAGTCGCTGCAACGGTTCTACTAAGCCGCTCCAAGTCGGCTCTACAGAGGATTCTAAGGTAGCTAGCGAGGCTTCTAGTTCGGTCAGCAGTTGGGTAACAGCGGGGACTACGTGTTCTGGTTCGATCGCGTCAAATGGAGGCAATCCTTGACCGATTAGTAACGGGTTATCAGCAGTAGTTACGGTTGCAGTCATTTAATTTTCTTGTAACAGGTTGAAAACAGGTGAACTAGACAGATTAGCTTTTCATTTTGTAACACAGTTGTCGAAAAATTTGGACTCGATCGGGCGACAGTCGGAGAGTCGGAGAGTGTCGAGCGTGTCCGATAGGAAAAGTATTCCTTCTGACTGATGACTGCTGACTGTTGACTGTTGACTAATGACTAATAACTACTGACTATTTTGCTGCAACTCCTTGACAACCGAGATTAAGCGCTTGAGGTGAGGTTTGACAACTTCTTGCTGCTCGTGTTCCAAACGGTGGATTTGAGCTTGGACTATCGACAAATCCGGAGTCGATTGGTGCGCGGTAGCTTGCAGTTGGCTTTGCAAATTGGCTATGACTTTCTGGATTTCCAAAAATCGAGTATTTACTGCTTCCCAGTCGTCTCGGGTGAGAGAAGTTTCTACCAAGCCTTGCGTCGCGCTTTGCAGTTGCTCTATAGCCTGTTCTACAGCTTGGAGATGCGCCGATTGGTCAACCGATAAATCTTGCAGTTGTGCGCTCACCTGTTGGCGGACATCGAGCACAGCAGACGCCACGATTTCTTGCAAAGAAGCTACCGACTCTCCCAAACTCAGCAACTGGCGCTGGATGTCTATCGACTCCTCAAAGCCTTCTGCCCTAGGCAGTGCAGCCATTTGCTGGCGCAGCGCTGCAATATCTGCTGACAACTGCTTGCGCAATTTAACAATTACCGTCACGGCCGTTTTTTCGACCTTATTTACAGACTTTTGGACTTGAGCCATTTCCGAATTTTGATGCACCCGCACTTGCTGCTCGAACCGATACCTGTTAGCAACATTCAGCGACAAAGCCAAAGTTAGGGGAGCTACCCCGTAAAAAGCTTGACCCGACACAGCCACCGCCAGGGAACCCACACCAGAGGCCGCCAGAGAGGCGTACTCTGCAAGCTCCAACCAGTGCCTTTGAGGAAAACTTGGTCTCAAGTGGTTTGCAACAGAGGGTTTTGGCTTCCGCACGGCTCTTTGAGTCATAGTATTTTCTCGTTGTTGGTAAGGTTGCGAGACTGGGTGGAGCATCGATTTCTATCCTTTTTTCAGTTATATGTTTTAGATTATTTCCTGAAACTCTTCGATTTTTACCTTTGTCAGTAAGCTAAGGATGACTGACATATTATGTATTTGGGAGCTGACGGCGATCGCGCCCAATTCCGGCTGTTAAAAGGTTCGCCCCAACGCGCCCTCTATTTTACAGGAGTTAGGGTCATCGGGTTCGGGCGATCGACTTCGAGCTGCCCAGGCTAACCGAACAATGCCTGAGACTATTTTAGATTTTAGATTTTAGATTAAAAGTTAAAAAAATGCGACCTACTGAGGGTGATCGGGGTTTGGAGCTTGTCTGGAGTTGCCTTTTTGTGCGCGCATTGGTATAATTTACTCTTTCTCAATTGCCCGGATAGAATTTACTGCAAAAATTGACCGATGAACTCAGAAAAACCCGGAATTGCCGATCGGCTAAAGTCTATTTTCAGTATCACAACCTTTATCATTCTCGTACTGGGAGTAGGCTTTTTAAGCCTTAATTTTATTTTAGCTATTTATGCCAAATTTTCTTAAAATTACGACTTAGCACGGGGTTCAGAAACCGGGTTTTTTTTACAAAAAAACTTCGTCGCAGCCTGCAGAATCGGTAAAAAAACCGGTTTCGAGTTCTGCCTCCGCAGACTAAGAAATAAAGGAGGTATTTAAGCGGGATTTGGTATAACTTAAATCTTACCCTCTGTCAAAAATTTGTAGGGGCGGGTTCACCAACAATAATTGCCTAAAACCCACAATCTCGTAAACCCGCCCCCACCAACGAAACAGCCCCTTATTGATATTGGTGCGACATCTCCGTTATAACCCTTTGATATATTGCTTCAGTACAGGTCGCAAAGTGTAAAGACTTTCCTGTTTTTCGATTAAGCAGCGCCGCGATAGAGATTGCAATGCGTTTAGCAAATCTGATGATGATATTTGTGCATTTTGTAGCAATTTGGCGAAGTTGACTGGCTGGTTTTCTGCCGCCAACAATGACATGACTTGTTTTTCTAGTTCGGAAGTGCGATCGTACTGCTGCTGTAAAACATCTTTTAAATCTTCGGGTAACAATATGGTATCATCTATTAATAAGTCATTCGCGCCGATTCCCAACTCTTGAATCAAAGTCGCCACGCTTTTTAACCATAACGGGTTGCGTTGGTAGCGGTGAATGAGTGCTTCGCAGTTATCGATTTCTGCTAATCCTTTATGTCGGAGAATTTCGGCGTTGCTGATTCTGGCGTATGAATCAACTTTTCGCTTGATGTTACAAAACTCACCCTCAAGCGGGCCCATAGCAATTGGGAAATCTTGAATTCCTACTTGTATTCAGCAACGCCAAAATCCTATCTCTTTTTCTCATCATCATCTTATCAATAGTCACCCTTCCACTGCGACGATTGTACCGAGAGGAATTGCCCTTCGCACATCAAGATCGATCGCCCTTCACCCCAAATACCCAACACTGCGATGATTCTACCGAGATCGATGGCCCATCAAAACTCATAGCGATCGACACTCGTTACAATCAAAGTATCCATCCTCCACCAGATGTCGCGATGACGATCAAAGAACTCCTCATCCAAGAAATCGATAGCACCCCTGACGAACTACTTGCGGATCTTCTCAGTTTGGTACGATCGCTAAAATCCACTCCAAACCCCCAACTTAATACCTACGAACAACTGCTAGAGCGTATCGACTACCTCGAAGCTATTATCGGCATCCGCAAAGGACTCGAAAGCTTCGATAGAGGTGAAGGTATTCCAGCCGAGAGAGCCATGACAGCGCTACAGCAGCAGTTCAACATCCCTCCTCGTCTATGAGTTATCAACTCCTAATCCAACCACGCGCCTTTCAAGAAATTGAAAACGCCTACCGTTGGATGTGCGATTATCCGAGTGCTGATGCCGCAAATCAGTGGTACTACGACCTGGAAGACGCGATCGCATCATTGTAAAAGTTTCGTTACCGTTGCTCAGTTGCACCCGAAGCTGCCATCATTGGTCGGGAAATTCGACAACTGTGGGTTGGTAAAGGAAGAACGTATCGGATTCTGTTTGTGGTGGAGAGCGATACTATTGCGATATTACATATTCGTCACCGCCGTCAAGCCCCTCTAGGTACTGAGCCTCCAGAGTAATCGCATCAAATAGTTAATGAAAGATCGATCGCCCCTCACACCAACTACCAAACACTGCAATGATTGTATCGAAATCGATCGCCCTTCGCACCAAATACCAAATCGATGTCTGCGGTACAATCAAGGTAAAACTCACGATTAATCTTTCAAAAATTAACACGATCGACTGACTGCTGACTAACTAATGCAAAAACTTGCACATTTGATATTCGCGACTTTCGGCGATCGCAATTTGCAAATCGCCCATTTGGCTATCCAACTCATCTATTGTGCTTTGCGGAACCGACTTCCACTGCTCCCTAGTTTCCCAGCGAATCAACATCACCACCTCTTTTTCCACGGCATCCACCCAAATTTCTTTGCCCAAATAACCTGGGAAATTTCTTAGTCCGGCAGTCCAAACTTCTTCATCTCGCCGAATAAACGCCTCCCACTTTTCTGGAGGTACTTTAAATTTCAGCCACTCAATTATCATATTATTTTCCCCCTGTAAATCACTCGATTTTAGATTTTAGATTTTAGATTTTAGATTTGACCCTACAGCCGCACTCTGGGGGCTTAAAAAGTCCTGGACTCAAAAAATGGTTTGAAGCGCGAATTATAGCCGTAAGATGTGCCGAAGAACATCCTAGATAATTAGGTTCTGCCTAAGTCCTGCTAAACTAAAATCTCAAATTTTTTGATCTGGGCGACTTTTGGTGAGAGCTTGTCTCCACCTTTGGGCGAAGCCAATTAATCGTTGCCGATCGCAATTTTCACGATCAACTCAGTTCCCTGTCCCGGAAGAGAAACACAGTGCAACTCGCCGCCGTGCTTTTCTACTACTAAATGCTGGGATATTGCTAGACCCAAACCAGTGCTCGTATCGGGACATTTAGTGGTAAACAAAGGGTCAAAGATGCAGCCGAGGACTTCTTCAGTCATCCCAGGGCCGTTATCGCTAATGGCGATCGCAACTTCGCTGTCCCCTACAACTTCCGTCCGAATCCGAATTTCGGGATGGAAATTTTTAGCTCCCGAGCCGCCCGAAGACAAGAAAGACTGATTTTGCATTTTACCGTACTTTTCGGGATTTCTACCGCCTTCTTCCAAAGCGTCGATCGCATTTGTCAACAAGTGCATGAACACTTGATTTAACTGTCCCGCATAGCAGCGAACTCGCGGCAAATTCCCGTATTCTTTAACTAGAGAAATCCCCGGGCGTCCCCCTTTAGCTTGCAGGCGATTTTGCAAGATCAGCAAAGTGCTATCCAAACATTCGTGGATATCTGCGGTCTTCATTTGGGCTTCGTCGGTACGCGAGAACAAGCGGAGCGATCGCACCACATCCCGAATCCTTTCCGAACCGACTTTCATTGAATTTAGCAATTTTGGCAAGTCTTTTTTGATGAATTCTAAATCTAATTCTTCCATCAAAGCTTGAATTTCCGGCACGGGATGGGGATAATACTTTTCGTAAAGATCGATCGAGCGCAGCAGTTCTTGAATGTAGCCCGTGGCGTGGCTGACATTGCCGGAAATAAAACTAACTGGATTGTTAATTTCGTGGGCTATTCCTGCTACCAACTGCCCCAGAGAGGACATTTTTTCTGTTTGAATCAGTTGAGTTTGAGTTTGCTGCAAAATTAACAGCGTCTGCTCTAATTTTGCCGCTTGCTGCCGCAGGCGTTCTTCAGATTCTTGCAAAGCCAAAAGAGACTGTTTGCTTGCTGTAATGTCTACTCCCACAAATACCGCCGCCGTACTTTTGTGATATTTTTGAGCGACGATTAAATAAGTTTTATTTTCTCCTCGGATGCTGGCTGTGACTTCTTGAGATGTCTTCTTTTCAGGGTTTGCAAAAAAATCGTATACTAAATCGTTAAATTTGGGACTGGTCTCTAAAAAACCTACTTTTTGACCGGCAAATAGTTCGGCAGGCATTTGGTAAGCGGTAGCTAAATGTCGATTTACTCCCAAGTACCGCAAATCGGAACTTACCCAAGAAACTAATCCGGGCACGGCGTCCAAAACGGCTTGAAGTTGCTCTTTTGCCTCTAAAAGTGCTGATTCTGCTGCTTGGCGAGCGGAAATGTCGCGGGCGATCGCGCAGCGGTATTCGCAGCCACCGTATTCTAAATAATTGACTTTAACTTCGACGGGAAAACTCTCGCCGTCTTGGGTTTTGTAACTGGTTTCAAAAGTGATGTTCTTTTGCTGCTTGAGTTGCTCCCAGTGAGCGGGCCAATCTAATGCTGACAACTGCGAATCGATGTCGCTCACGCTCAGGTTAAGCAGTTCCGATTCCGAGTAGCCGAAAAGATGACAAGCTGCTTTGTTAGCGTAACAAATTTGACCGTCGGAGGTTGTAAAAAATACTGTATCTGCAACATTTTCGAGGGCAATTTGAGTTAGCTGCGGTCGGGTTTCTAACTGCTTGCTTTTGACCTCGGACTGAAATTTATTATAACAATTTGTTTGAGGGATATCCTCAGCTCTCTCAAAGGCAAACAGGATCAAACCGCCGATCGCACCTTCGCTATTTTTCCAAGGCTGAAATACCCATTTTACCGACGCGCTCAAACAGCCGCCTCCGATATTTTCTGCTAAAGATGGGCTCGATCGCGCTAGCACAAACTCGCTGTATTCCAAAACACCAGCCAAACAAGCCCGAGCATTTTGCTGCCAATATTCCGGGAGATTCGGGAACAGTTCCCAATGAGACCGGCCGATCGCTTCGCCGGCACCTAACCCGCAATCTGTTTCCCAGCGACGAGAAACCGACAGATAGCGCATTTCACAGTCTACCATTGCCACGGCGTCGGCGGAGCGCTCCACAAATCGCCGAAATCGCTCTTTACTCTCGAACACGGCTGCCTCTGCGGATTGTTGGTGGGCGATCGGGATTGCCCCGTCGGCATACCTTCCCAGTCCCTGACTTTTTTGCTGAACTGGCTTAGTTTGCACGGTTTGGGATTTCCTCCATAGCTGTTGAGTTTGAAAAATCCTGTTTGAGACCAAAAATGCTCTTCTCCTGATTTGCTCTCTCGGGCGATACCCTTAGAGGGTATCACCCATCATTGATATCATTTTTGATGGCGATGTGTCTATAGGTACTCAAGAAATTTTCCCTCAAACCTTGAGATTTAGAAGATTTCCTGGCGATTGTTCGGTATTTGAGGTCGTGCAGCCAGTGCGATCGCCCCGATTCCGAGAGACTTCAAGGGTTTGCTCAAACAAATTTGTGCGTAAATTCACTGGTAAAATCTACTCTCCCTTTCCGTAAAATTGCAGGATCTAATCTTTCAGTAGTGTTGCACGTCATCAAAACTACCAGTTTTTGCTGAAATTGAATGCCGTTTTCGTCCATGACGCTTTGATACAAAGTTCCGTCCAGCAAACTCAAAATGTGTTCGGTTTTGTTAGTGCGCTGGGCCTCTGCGGTCGATCGATCTTGAGCCAAATTATCAGCTTCATTGATAATAATGCAAATCCGCTCTAAATAACTCGGCGGCACAAAATTTTCCACAGCATCGTGATCTAAGATAAAAATTACATAACCCAGCGGCACTAAAATTTCCTTTGCTACCGCTTGCGTCCAAGCAGTTTTGCCCGTACCCGGTTCGCCGCTAACCAAAACAGCCAACTGATTTTGGTCTAGAATTGCCTGCTGAACTGTATCGGTAAAACTTTGAACTTCCTTAGAAAACGTCCGAATTGGGAACTGACTGTGAACCTGTCCGACGCGGCTTTTGTACCCGCCCAGAATCACCGCTAAATTGTAAGTTGCCTTGCTAACCAACGGCGTAATATCTTTACAAATCAGAGTGTAGAACCGTCTTCCCCTATCGTAGCTGTCAATTTGCAGCCAGCAGCCGAATTTGGCCCAATGAGCGTAAACAGTACCCAAAACTTCCAAGCGTTCCCAGCTAATAAATCGTTCCGGCGGATAAGAAAAATGTCGTTCCATAAAAAACTGGGTGATCGCGTCCGGTTTTCCCAGCAAATCCAGAACTTTGAAAACAGTAATCTCTTGAACTTTGTTGAGAACGTAATCGATGGGAATGCTAGCGCGGCTGACCAATTGAACGACCGGCGTTTCGGTAACTAAAACGTCTTTGTAACGGTAATCCGGATAAACTGGCTGCGGAGTAATGTAATCCCAAAATTGGTCGATTTCGTAGCGAGTATTTTCCGAGAACACATTTAAAACATTTGCCCACCAGGTATATTGGTGTCGTCCCATTGCGTCGGCAATGTCGCTAGCGGCATCTAAAGTTTTTTGAGCTAGTTCAAAGGGGTCTGTAGACGCTAAGTGTAGCAGGTGTTCCCAATCAAATTGACGGTAGAGAGGTCGCCACCCACAGCCCAGAAGTCCTCGATTTTGAGAATTGTTTTGATTAAAATTGTTGTCGCGATCTCCCATATTTTCCCCACTCATTGCCTGAAACTCCTAGTTACTACAATTATAAAATATCAGCGCAGTTTTTATCCAAAAAACTGAATCTAATCAACTGATTTTTATATAACTTGGCGGCACAAAATCTACTAGCCAAACTTTGTTTTCCGAGAAGTAAAATTTATGACCGTCGCGTTGCATGGCTGCGGCATCTACAGTAAAGACTGCCGGGATGCCGTGTCTTGCACCTACTTGCCGCGCCGTCTGGATATTCACAGACAAATGAACGTGATGCCGCGACATTTTCCTAATTCCTTGACTGAGAATAGACTCGACGGCAGTGCTACCTGTTCCGTGATATAAAATATCCGGGGGAACAGCGGGTTCTAACTGCAAGTCAACCTCTACGCTGTGTCCTTGGTTGGCACGAATTAGAGTGCCTGTGGAGTCGAATGAAAAGCGCTGTTTGTCGTTTTGCGCGACTACTTCCTTGAGTTCGGCAAGCTGAACAGGAAAGTTATTTGTTTGGCACGCATCAAGGAGTTCGCTGACAGGAACCCAGCCGCCGGGAGCGAGTTGAATGCCGATGCGATCCGGAGCGTGTCGCAGATGTCGGCTGAGGTATTTGCTAATTTTGACTAAGCGTGAATTATTCATTTTGTTTTTTCAAATAAAAGCTTGTTTTCTCAAATTTATATTTACCAGCTTCTAAATCTGTGGCTAACTGTTCTAACCATTCTCGCAAACTTTTAGCAATAAAGCCTCTGTAACCATCATCGTGGCACATAAAAATAATTTGCCAAACTTGACCTCCTGGCGCTGGATCTAAATCCAAACAAAGACTGTCGCCGCTGAGGTCGGAAGCGATCGGAATCCATTTCGGATTCCACCACAATTCTGTCCGAATCAGTCCATCTGAAGCGCAGCCGCAATCATTGCCATCTTCCTCGTTAAAGTCGCCTGCATCCAGTAATTCTTTCCAAGAATTCCACTCTCCTATCATTCCTTCTAAACAAAGAAACTGCCAGTATGGCATTACTGAATATCTCTCTTCAAACTGACCGTTATGAATGCGGTAAGATGATTTTACATCTTCAGGAAACTCGATTGCTAAAAATTGTTCTGCTGCTTTGATAGCTTCATGGGTTGCTCCCGGTTGCAGATTGTTCAGGATTTCTGGCGCATTAGCAGCAAGCCAAGAGTCAATCCGATTCCAGATGGTTTTCATGACAGTGTAACGTTAATTTATGGCATATTTACAGAATCCTATCGGTTAAGATTTTTGTCGCAATCGCCGATCGATCCTAACGAAGCTTCACCAGTTGCATTCACTCCTTAACTCCGCCAAAAATAGCAAAATTTAGATAGCGCCAGTGACATCCTGCGTCCGCAAAACCAGCTTCTGCAAGCCACTTTGTCTGCTCTTCCACAGAGGAGGGAATATCTTCTTCTAAATATTTTTGAAACCAGGCTGCATCGTCTTCTCCGTTAGCTTTCACGTACTGCCGCCACAACTGTTCGTATTGCTCAGTCAGCCTGGGGGTAGCACCTGTCACAATATCTCGAATTAGCAAGATTCCCCCTGGATTCATCGAGTGGAAAAGTTTCTGAAAAAGTTTTTGTTTCCCTTCGCTATCTAGGTGGTGAATTGCCAATCCAGAAACTACTAAATCGTAACCGCTGCCGAAATCATCTTCGGCGAAGTTTCCCTGCTGCAATGTCAGCCGTTTTCCGAAACCGGACAAATTAGTTTGGCATATTTTCAGCATATTTTCCGCGATGTCAAAGGCTGCAACATTAGCTTGCGGAAATCCCTGCAAAATTAGAGCCGACAGTATGCCCGTCCCTGCGCCTAAATCCAGAACTTTTATGTTTGAATTAGTTTCAAAAGAGATTAACTGCAAGATTAAATCGTGTTGCTCGCGATAGCGTGGAATGAGGCTGGGAATTAAACCATCATAATCAAATGCTCTTTGTTCAAATTGCTCGCGTACCGTGTCTAAATTCACAGACAACTTTCCTCAAAATGTTAATAGTTGAGTGCGTCAGTGCAGTAGGGCGACTCTCTCGTTTAAGACATACTACGATTTATAGTACAAAATATTTACAGGGCTGTCAAGATGTAGAAGAAAATAATTTAACAAAAGTTGGGGACGATCGCAAGACACGGACTTTGTTCGCCCAAAGTCGCCATTTATTTGGGAACAGTCAAGCCATGCACGTAGATCTGCTTGAGTGGAGATGAGGCAGAATGACGGAGGGACGCAAGCCTGCTCAAGAGAAAATTTTGTGCCAGATGCGGGGGGTAATTGTGAGAAAAAAATTGACTGTTTTTATCGAGTACCTGATGGAGCAGATTTAAGAAAATATGTCCTCAGATTGACAAAATTTAGCCAAAATGTAAATAAAATTTGAGGTTAGTCCCGAGTGGATGTGCTGCCTGCAGAGTTTTCAGAAAAATCTAGAGATACAAAATATTACACTCGCCAGCGCGGGTAAAAAAACAGTGATAATGAATCAGGGTGCGAGTAGATTAGGTGTCAGCCGTCAGGGGAAAAGAGAAGCAATGGAAATCAAACAGCGGAGTAAGGATAAGGCCGATCGGCCGCAACCAAACGCGCACGATCGCCTAGGAAAAATTTCTACGAAAAAAGAACTAGATTCGTCGCTGCAAGAAGGTTTAGATTTTAAAGGAGCGATCGACCGCTCGGCACTGGCAGTCAGGACAAACGCCCGAGGAATTATCAACTACGTTACCGATCGAGTTTGCTCCATCTCCAACTATTCCCGCGCCGAACTGATTGGCTGCCACTTCGGCATCCTTCACTCGGAATATAAGTCTTCGGAATTAATTAAAAATCTGCAGTCAACTGTTGCAAAAGGTGAAGTTTGGGAAGGAGAAATTAAGAATCAAACCAAGAATGGCAGGGATTATTGGGTGTATGCAGCAGTAGTTCCGCTGTTGGACTTTAAGGGAAAACCCTCTCAGTATTTGGCGATCGGATTCGACATCACCGATCGCAAAGCTGTGGAAGCAGCCCAAGCCGAAGCCAACCGGGCAAAAGACGAATTTCTGGCGATCGTCTCCCACGAACTGCGATCGCCCCTGAGCGCAATTTTGGGGTGGGTGCAGCTAGCTCGATCGCGCAAGTTAAACGAAGCCACCACCAACCGCGCTTTGGAAATCATCGAGCGCAACGCCAGATTGCAAAACCAGCAAATAGACAATCTCCTCGACCTCTCGCGGCTGCTGCGGGGGAAAGTGCGCCTGAACATCGGCCGAGTTCACCTCCCGTCTCTGATAGAATCCGCGATCGACACCCTCCGTCCCGCCGCCGATGCCAAAAACATCCGCGTAGAAACACATTTCGACCCCGCCGTCGGCTACATTTTGGCAGATGCAGAACGCTTGCAGCAAGTAGTCTGGAACTTGCTTGCTAACGCCATCAAATTTACCCCGGAATCCGCCCCCGGCCTAGTCCAAATACAGATCGAGTCTACTGCATCGGGCGCGCTGATTCGCATCAGCGACAGCGGTTGCGGCATCGACCCCAAAGTTCTGCCACACCTCTTTGACTACTTCCGCCCGACAGATAGCTGCCAGACCAAGGAACAAAACCGGCTCGGTCTGGGACTCTCGATTGTACGCCAGTTAGTGGAACTGCACGGAGGAACTATTTGGGCTAAGAGTCCCGGTATCGCTCAGGGGGCGACGTTTGAGGTGCAGCTACCCATCGCCAACAAAAATGTACCCGCCGATCGCACTCGTGCGATCGCCCAAGCGGAAACCAGACCCGGATCGGTTTCCAAACCCCTAGCCGGAAAACAAGTCCTGATCGTTGAAAGCAGTGCCGAGATCCGGGAATTTCTGAAAACAGGCCTGGAAGCATTTGGAGCCAAGGTAACAGCGGTGGGTAGCGCCGGCGAAGCGATGGCCGAGTTGCAACAGTCGCGGCCCGACGTGTTGGTGAGCGATATGGCGATGCCGGAAGCAGACGGCTGCGATTTGATCCGCCGCATTAGAGCAATGGAAATGTCTGAGCAAAGGGAACTGCTGCCGGCGGTGGCGCTGACGGGAGGCATCCGGGAAGAAGATTCGGCATCGGCGCTGGAGGCGGGGTTTCAGAGGCATTTGTCGAAGCCGGTGTCGGCGAATCAGTTGGTGAACGCGATCGCCCAATTGGCAGGACTGACTGGATTCGGGGCCCGAGAGTCCGACGCGCCAAATGCCAAGGCGATCGCACCCGACGAAGCCCCGCTGCCGGACTCTAACAGTTTTGACGACCCAAATAATCAGGCAAAATCAACAATTGACCGCAGAAAATTACCGCTGTTGCTGGTAGTAGAAGACAACAGTTTTCTGCTGTCTTACCTCCAAAGTTTATTGACTCCTTACTATCGAGTCGCCGTGGCGAGTGACGGAGTTGAAGGTTTAGAAAAAGCCAAAAGTTTGCACCCCAATTTGATTTTGAGCGACCAAATCATGCCCCGACAAAACGGACTGGATTTGCTCAAGGAGATTCGGAACACAGAGGAATTGAGTTCGACTCCGGTAATCTTTTTGACAGCGCGATCGGGGATGGAAGCCAGGATCGAAAGTTTGGATGCGGGTGCTGACGATTATATTTCAAAGCCTTTTGACGAGAGGGAACTGCTGGCGAGGGTAAGAAATTTGCTGCGAACCCATGCTGCCGAACAACAGTTGACTGGGCTCAACCGTCAGTTGCAGCAGCAGAAACAGCAGTTAGAAACCGTGAATCGAGCCTTGCAGTATTTGGCAACTTACGACAGTTTGACTGAGGTAAGAAACCGCCGCTCTTTTAATGAATATCTCGATACGGAATGGCGGCGTTTGGCGAGGGAAGAAGCACCGCTGTCTTTGATTATGTGCGACATCGATTGTTTCAAACTTTACAATGACACTTACGGGCACCAAGCGGGAGATGAATGTTTGCGGCAAGTGGCGGCGGTTCTCCAGCATTCGGTAAAGCGATCTGCAGATTTAGTAGCGCGTTACGGTGGAGAAGAGTTTGCAATAGTTTTGCCGAATACTGATATTCAAGGTGCGACTTGCGTAGCTGAAATGATCGGCCAACAGGTGCGGAGTTTGCAGATAGTTCACGCTAAGTCTCTTGTCAGCGAATACGTGACGCTGAGTTTGGGTGTAGCTTGCTGCATTCCGGCACCGATGTCCCAGCCGGCGACGCTAATTGCGATCGCCGACGAGGCGCTTTATCGGGCAAAAAAAGCAGGGCGCGATCGGGTTTCGGTTGCCAAATTTGAAGGATAATACTTATTAGTCATTAGTTATTAGTCCTTAGTTCTTAGTTCTGATTTTTTAGTGTTTATTCTGTTCTATTCGAGCTAATTTCAAAACCTAAATATCTTCCCCAAATAGGTTCTTGGTAAGTAAATTCCTCATTCAATCAGACTTAATAAGGACTAACTTCCTGACTGCAAACTTAACTTATTTAAAATAGCAATAGAATAGTTATAGGAGAGTATCTGCTGACAGTAAAATTAGATCTGCCTCAATACCAAAGGCTAGTCCACTCCGAGATTAACTGGCAACAATTCAAATTAATTCAGCAGGAGTTTTCTCAATCCCCTGGTATCAGACTGTTTTATCGCAACAGTGAGGTAGCAATGCAAACGTTCACCGTCACTTAGTTACGGTGAGGAGTTAGGCGATTTTTAGGTAATAACGCTTCAATTCTCGATCGAACATAGCATTATAATCCAATACGCTTGGGTTAAAACTGTTTGTTCCTGGGATCTCCACCTCGCATCTCCCCCGGGGGACGCAAGAGTAAGTTCTTGTCTCGCCCTTGAGAAGGGAGGCTAGGGAATCGGGCTTAACCCAAGCGTATTGCAATATAATCTAGTTGGGTAATTGTTTAAAAAAACTCCCCATCAGGAGCAACTTCAACCTCAATCTCTCCCTCATATCCAGCCAATACAAACAAGTTGCGGTTACTCTCGCCAACACAGACGATGTGAATAGGTGGCAATGCCAAATATGTCAAGCAATCACTGATGGGATAAATTAACCGCAATATTTGTACATACTATGTTTTTTTGCTCTGACCTACTTACTCGAAAATTGTCTCGTCTTCCTTTCGCCACGCCGGATCGACAATACAAATAAATATTAGCGGCTCTGTGCCGCAGTTGTAAATAAACTGCTTGGCGTTTGGCGGAATGTAAACTGCATCTCCGGCTTCCACGAATTGATTTTCGTCGTCGATGTGCATTTCTCCAACGCCGCTGAGGATATAGTAAACTTCAGAAGTTGTCAGGGAGTGCAGCGCAGAAGTTTGTCCCGCTGGCAAAGCGGCGTGGGCTAAACTGTAACGCAACTCGACAGATTGTTTGTCTGGATGCAGCAATTCTCGCAGTTGAGTACCGTCGCCAGCAATAAACTCGTCGCAGGCATTTAGCTTTTGAATTAGCATTCTTTCCACACTCCTGAAAATCTCTTTACTATAAGTTAAATTTAATTGAAAAAGCGAGAGATGTTAAGAAATATGTAAAGCGGCGTCCGAAATTTTTAACCGTAAGTTCCCGAATGCGATCGATAATCAGGACAGTCGATCGCATCTTCAGATAAAGCTATGGTAGGCTGAACGGGACACTTGAGGTGGTAGTCGCCGGTGAAAAATACGCAATTAGCACAAGGGATTTGGTGCATCCGCTGAGCTCGGCGCAGGGAGTCGGCGACAGTACGCCCGATACTCGAACACAGCAAAAAAACTAAACCCCAGGCGGAGACAAAACACAGGGGGACTAAAACAGGCTGTATTGCCTTCAGCAAAAAGTAAAGCATAGCAAGAAAATTCAGCGGTATAAGCCACACATACATTACAGTAGTGGAATTGCCGATCGATCGACCAAAAAGTTTAGAATCCTTTACAGCTCGATCGAGAAACCGGGCAATTATGGCATGATAAGGAACAGTCCTTAAATAAAATTAGAGGAAATCAGTTATGAGTCTGCGATTAGGCGATACAGTTCCCAACTTTACCCAAGCTTCGTCTGAAGGGGAAATCAATTTCTACGACTGGGCGGGTGATAGCTGGGTAGTATTGTTTTCCCACCCGAAAGACTATACTCCAGTGTGCACCACAGAACTCGGTGCAGTGGCCCGTCTCAAGTCGGAATTTGAAAAGCGGGGCGTCAAAACCATTGCCCTCAGCGTCGATGATGTGGATTCTCACATGGGCTGGATTAAAGATATTGAGGAAACTCAAAATGTCACCCTCAATTATCCAATTTTAGCAGATGGCGATCGTAAAGTCTCCGACCTTTACGACATGATCCATCCCAACTCGCTGAACAACTTAACAATCCGCACAGTTTTTGTAATTGACCCGGAAAAGAAATTGCGTTTGAGCATTACTTATCCGGCTAGCACTGGTCGGAATTTTAATGAAATTTTGCGAGTAATTGATTCCTTGCAACTTACGGACAAATACAGCGTTGCGACTCCGGTTGATTGGAAAGACGGCGACGATTGCGTAATCGTACCTTCGATTACTGACCCCGCAGAGTTAGCAGAGAAATTTCCCAAAGGCTACACCCCGGTTAAGCCTTATTTGCGGATGACTCCTCAGCCGAATAAATAGGTTTAACATTCCTGGAAGCAGAACCTAATTATGTAAGGTGTACACTGCACGCCTTACCTCTATAATTCCCGCGTCCAACCTTTTTGTAGTGAGGAGTTTAGTCCTTAATCCTAATTTTTGACTACTCAACTCCTCACTACAAACAAATAATTGGTGCAATCTTGTCTGAACAATTTAGAGTGGAGGAAAGGCAAAATGCTGTCATCAACAATTGTGTTGCGAATACCGCCAAAATTGCAAATGACAGACGACGAGTTTTTCGAGTTGTGTCAAATCAATAGTGAGTTACGCATTGAACGCAACAAATCGGGAGAATTGCTAATTATGCCCCCTACTGGTTCGGAGACTGGAAATCGCAGCGGTAGCGTCTTTGGAGAGTTGTATATTTGGGCTCGAAAAGATGGAACCGGTATATGTTTTGACTCCAGTACGGGATTTAAGCTTTCAATGGGTGACAAGTCTCCAGATGCCTCGTGGATGAAACTGGAACGGTGGAATGCTTTGTCACCAGAACAAAAGCAAAAGTTTGCCCCGATTTGCCCGGATTTTGTAGTAGAACTGAGGTCGGCTTCTGACAACCTCAAGCCTTTGCAAGAAAAAATGCAAGAATATATGAGAGAACCAGGAGTGCAGTTAGGCTGGTTGATTGACCGCAAAAATCGCAGAGTTTACATCTACCGTCCCGGTTTGCCAGAGGAATGTTTAGAGAATCCCGCGACAGTCAGCGGCGACCCCGTTTTGCCCGGATTCGTACTCAATATGAGCAATATTTGGTAGGCTGAGTATAGGAGCAACGATCGAGTAAATCAATTATGTTGACATCAACAATTGTGTTGCGAATACCGCCAAAATTGCAAATGACAGACGACGAGTTTTTCGAGTTCTGTCAAATCAATAGTGAATTGCGCATTGAACGCAACAAATCGGGAGAATTGCTAATTATGCCTCCTACTGGTTCGGAGACGGGAAACCGAGAAGGTAATATATTTGGGCCGCTGTGGGTTTGGGCAGAACAAAATGGTACTGGTTTAGCGTTTACTTCGAGTACAGGATTTACTCTGTCAACAGGTGCAGAAAAGTCGCCCGATGCGGCTTGGATAAAATTGGAAAGATGGAATGCTTTGTCACCAGAACAACAGCAAAAGTTTGCCCCGATTTGTCCTGATTTTGTAGTAGAACTCAGGTCTGCTTCTGACAATCTCAAGCCATTGCAAGAAAAAATGCAAGAATATATGAGAGAACCAGGAGTGCAGTTAGGCTGGTTGATTGACCGCAAAAATCGCAGAGTTTACATTTATCGTCCCGGTTTGCCAGAGGAATGTTTGGAGAATCCGGCTACAGTTAGCGGCGACCCGGTTTTGCCGGGATTTGTACTCAATATGAGTAAAATTTGGTAAGGCGAAATAGCAGGTATAAAATCACAGGAAATGACCAGTTTTTAAGAAGCTGGAGCATTGTTTCGCAACGATGGGTGCTACCAAGAGTCCGGTATGGGAAACAGGCAAAATAATATGTTTGGCAACACCCGTGCAGCGAGTTTCTTCGACTGCAATTAGACTATCGTTAGGACGAGGCAAGCGCAACAACCAACCAGTACCGATATCCAAATTACCGGCAACGATTCCCACATCTCTATTGGGTGGCGGTAATATTCGATAGAACAATCCTGTCATGAGGCTGCGTCCTAAGATAAATCTTCCCCAAGATTTGCGACTCAATCTGCAAGCAAAGCTACTACCCTGATGGGGAGTACCTAAGGTAACAATTCTTCCCGGACGTTGCTGCGGAAAGTTGTCAAACAATAGGTAAATTAATAGCCCACCTAAACTATGACCGACAAAGTGGATAGTATCAGCTTTTTCTGCTGCTAAGAATTTTTGGAGAGACGTAACATTTTGCTTTAATGAATTTCCCCAAGCAGCATGGGAAAATTGTTTAATTCGATAGCCGTATTTTTGCAAACGGCAGTGTAATAATAACATTTCTGCACCGCGAAGTCCAACACCGTTAACTAAAATGACAGTTTCCATGACACCTTACTAATTTGTATAGCCTCTTAACTTTGAGTTGAGCTAGCTGCCTCTGAGATATCTTAAGATTCTACCTTCTTTCTTGCCTAATTAGACGTATAATGTTTGTTTGTTCGCGATCGTCTCTAAATATAGCAGGCAAAAATCAAAAAAATATGGATATCAAAAACGGTTTTGTAGGCACAATTGGCAATACTCCCCTAATTCGCTTAAACAGCTTCAGCGATGAAACTGGCTGCGAAATTCTCGGCAAAGCAGAGTTTCTCAATCCCGGCGGTTCCGTTAAAGATAGGGCTGCTTTATACATCATCAAAGATGCAGAAGAAAAAGGCTTGCTGAAACCGGGCGGCACCGTTGTTGAAGGCACTGCCGGCAATACTGGCATCGGTTTGGCACACATTTGCAACGCTAAAGGTTACAAATGTTTGATTGTGATTCCCGATAACCAATCTCAAGAAAAAATCGATGCTTTAAGAACCTTGGGCGCTGAAGTTCGGACTGTTCCCGCTGTTCCTTACAAAGACCCGAACAATTATGTCAAATTGTCGGGAAGATTGGCGGCGGAAATGGAGAATGCAGTCTGGGCAAATCAGTTTGACAATTTAGCCAATCGCCGAGCTCATTACGAGACAACTGGGCCGGAAATTTGGGAACAAACAAACGGGAAAATTGATGCTTGGGTAGCCGCAACTGGTACGGGCGGCACTTTTGCTGGCGTAGGAATGTTTTTGAAAGAAAAAAATCCTGCTATGAGAATTGTCTTGGCAGACCCGATGGGCAGCGGGCTTTACAGTTATTTCAAAACTGGGGAAATTAAGACTGAAGGCAGTTCGATTACTGAGGGAATTGGCACGAGTCGGGTGACGGGAAATATGGAAAATGCCCCGGTAGACGATGCCTTGCAAATAGATGATGCGGAAGCCGTGCGGGTGGTTTACCAACTGTTGAGAAAAGATGGGTTATTTATGGGTGGTTCGGTAGGAATTAATGTGGGGGCGGCTGTAGCTTTGGCGAAGCAAATGGGACCGGGCCATACTATTGTAACGGTTTTGTGCGATGGGGGGGCGCGGTATCAGTCGCGTTTGTTCGATCGACAATGGTTGGCTTCCAAAGGGTTGTCACCAGATTAATCGTAGGGTTCGTTGAAGTCTTAAGCTGTCCCGCATTTAAATTGTATTTTTCGGGCGGGCGGGACGCCCAACCCACAATAATTTTATCCAACTCTACTCGTTACCAGGGCCTGCGTCGAATTTTCCTCTGCAAGCAAGGCTCTTTCTCTGGAAATCTGTTTTTGGCTTTTGTTTGGGAACCAGTTAAAATTTGAGTATATATGTGAGTATATATGCGCGCACCTATTCCCATGATAAAAAAATAGCATATATGTAGCACAATGTCAAGTAAAAAAACATGAAAATAACAGAATCTTCTAGGCGAGTTCTTGTTTGCCAAAACCGCACTTGTCGCAAGCAAAGTGCAGCAAAGGTACTGGCAGCTTTTCAGAAATTGTCGCCATCAGAAGTTGAAGTTGTTGCTAGCAGTTGTTTGGGACAGTGCGGTAACGGGCCGATGGCGTTAGTGCTGCCAGAAGAGGTTTGGTACAATGGCGTTTGCCCTGAAGAAGTTGCGACAATAACTGAGCAACATTTGCGGGGAGGCAAGCCGGTGGAGAGGATGCTTTATCGCAAGTTTCACCGACTTTCTCATTAGTCGATCGCCCGCATTTAAAATTCTTCCGCAAACAACCGGCGGAGAATTTCCGTGACTTCGGCGCAAAATCTGGCGTCGAGTTCGATCGCCAAGCGATCGACACTGCTGGAACCGCCTACAGGTTTTTCTGCCCGCAAAGTCATGGCTAAAGTTCTGAGTTTTGCCGGCTTTCCCGCCGCCTTCGGCCGTTCGTCAACAAACCGCACTAAAGCCACATAAACTGTTTCTAGGGTTCCCCTGATCGCGCTCAGTCCGTAACCCAATTTTGAGATAATTACTGGAGAAGTTATGAGGCTATCCATCCCCAAAGTTTTAATTGCTACGTCCGCATATCGAGCGCTGTCATGTCCCATTGCTCTGACAATGCTTTCTAAGCTGTTCCACTGAGATGCTTTCATGCGCGATCGCTGTTCGATGTGGAAGTGCCATCCTAACATGGAAATTAGCCTGGTCAAATCATAAGCAGATACGGTATTACTTTGTTTGGTACTGTTTAATGCCGCACTTAGCAGCACTTGTTTTTTGGTGAGATCGAAGATTTTGGGGTTGTTGAGATAAGGATTTTCGCCGTAATCGCCGCGAAAAATTAGGTCATTATTGCCAGTCGCGCTCTTCAGCCATTGCTCTAGTCCTGTGCGAGTATCGAAGCGTTTGAACATCGCGGCTAAGGAGTTTGAACTTGCTATATTTGAGCTATAGCTAATCATGTCTTTTGCTACATCGTAAAAGTAAAAATCTTGTCTGAGCCCGTTGCCATCTCTAACAACGCAGTTGTCAATGTCGCAGTCTGGATATTTGGTATTTACTTGACTGACGATATTAAGGAGCGGGATAATTTTAGTGGCACTCCACTGTTCAGCTTTAGTAAGTGCGTTTTTTCCCAGCCACTGCGCCTGAATTTTGCCGTCTACAAAAGTACCAATGCAAACGCAGGCTTGTTTGATGTCTTCGTGGAGGAAACTTAAAGCTTGAGAGTTAATTTGAGGTAGTTCTCCCAAGCTGGGAAACGGGGTAAGTTTGAGGGAATTATTGGGGCCGGGAATATAGCTAATTACTTTTAAGCCGTCGGGTTTCTGTTTGAGATAATCGGGATAGTTTTTAATTTCTTGTTGGTAAGGAGATTTTTCAATGCCCCGGTCTAAAAAAGCTAGTTTGTTTATGTTAGCTTGGGCATCTATTTCCATTTGGATGTAGTTTTTGAAGATGCGCGATCGGTCTTTTGCGAGTTCGAGGGAGGTGAGGTTCATGATAATACTTGGCAATTTGTTACGAATAAGTAAATCACTATACTAGGATTTACGCAAAAAAACCGGGTCGCTCTGCAAAATTTTGGTTTTGAAAAGGAAAAATTTATGAATAAACCGGGTTTCAGACAGTAACTGCGTCCAGGACGATATATCTGAGTTCGGGCATTGCGCTCAAGCTTTTTTGCCGCGTACTTGAATGCGTTTGTCGGTTTTTTGTTTCTTAATCCAAGAGACAAATTTCTGGAGTTCAGGGTCATTTTTGAGCTTTTCCAGGGTGTTGAGCTCTTGGGCGAGGTGTTTGTTCTCAAATAGAGAGTGAATCTGGCGGTGACAGGCCGAGCAAATGTCGATTGTCGGGCTTGGGTCTTCGTTTTTCCGCTTGGTGTTTTGTTTGGGGATGAGGTGATGAGCGGTTAATGCTTCCATTTGTCGATCGCACAATTCGCACTGCATAATTTTCTCAATGCTTCTGGATAGGAGAATTGCTACTTTTAGTTTAGCGCGATCGGCTGTGAGAGGGTAAATGAAAGGCGATCGCACTCTCAAAACAATAAAAAACCCCCAATTGGGGGTCATACAAATCTCTGGTGGCAGAGGTCCAAAAGCCTCTGGGATCACAAAATATACAGCAACAAAAACAAAACAATCCAAATCACATCCACAAAGTGCCAGTAAATCTCAGTCGCTTCGATTCCGAAGTGGTGCTCGCTAGAATAATGACCTTGCACGCGCGATCGCCACACCACCGCCACCATCAGCAGCACTCCCAACGTAACGTGCAAGCCGTGAA
Source organism: Microcoleus sp. F4-D5 (assembly GCF_036704885.1). Taxonomy (NCBI): domain Bacteria; kingdom Bacillati; phylum Cyanobacteriota; class Cyanophyceae; order Oscillatoriales; family Microcoleaceae; genus Microcoleus; species Microcoleus sp. F4-D5. Next base: position 84,891 of record NZ_JAUBSX010000012.1, read on the forward strand.
AAGCTGTCAAAACGTAAAAGCAACTTGCATACAAATTCGTCGTCAAGCCAAACTCTAAATGAGTGTATTCGTAAACTTGACCGAACAAGAAAACTGCGCCCATAGCAATAGTTACGAGCAGCCAATTCCGCATTCCTGCGGCATCATTTTTTTTGATTGCAGTATCAGCATTGTGAATCACGAAACTGCTAGCAATCAAAATCAGCGTATTAATTCCCGGCAGCAATAACTCTCGCGCCGGCGTACCTTCAGGAGGCCACACGGGGGCCATCGCCCGATAAATCAAATACGCGGCAAACATACCGAAAAATATCATGCCTTCAGCGCACAGGAACACAATTACACCTAACAAGCGGTGGTCGGGATGCTCCACACCGTGTGCTTCTACCTCAGCCTCGTGGTGGTAATTCAGGGCTGTTTTTGCCGGATCTATCGCTGGAATTTGCATAATAAATTGCTAGTTGGTAATGGGATCTTGAAGGAAGAAGGAACTTCAGCAACGGATTCGCTTTCTGAGGGTGTAACGGATGTAACGGATGTCAGTCCGATGTCCGTAGGAAGAAGGAAGAGGGAAAAAATTATCCCTAAATCGCTGGTGTGCTGTTGCTGTCAAAAGTCATTAGTCCAAAGTTCTCATATTGCAACGAGCAATAACTAATAACTAATGACTGATGACTGATGACTGATGACTGATGACTACTCGCTATCTTGACTTTCATCAGCAGGAGAATCAACATCTATCTCTGATTCAGGATTGACCAAAGTTGCAGTTCTGCCAAAGAAAGTTGAAGCTTGAGCCTCCGCAATAGGAATACCCTGTTTCTGGGCGTTGCGGGTGGCATTTTCCCTCAGCTTGAGCCTGAGACGTTCCCCAGTATGCTGAATTTTTTCCATGCCGTAATCGTAAGGCCCCGTTGCCAGTACCGGCACTCCCTCAAAATTTTCGATCGGGGGCGGCGAAGTCGTCATCCATTCCAAACTCAAAGCTTGCCAAGGATTGTCACCTGCTTTCGGGCCGTACATCCAGCTCCAAATCACATTAATGATAAAGGGGATTGTAGACACTGCCAGCATATAAGCACCGACAGTACAAATGACATTAATTGTGGTAAATTTCGGGTCGTACATTGCCACCCGCCGAGGCATTCCTTGCATCCCCAAAGCGTGCATCGGGAGGAAAGTTACAGTAAAGCCAACATAGGTTAAAACAAAGTGAACTCTACCCCAAAATTCATTAATCATCCGCCCCGTCATTTTGGGGAACCAGTGGTAAAAAGCAGCGTAAATTCCAAACACTGAGCCGCCAAACAGCACGTAGTGCAGGTGAGCGACGACAAAATAAGTGTCGTGAACGTGAATGTCAAAAGGTACGGAAGCGACCATGATCCCGGTGATGCCGCCGAGCACAAATGTTGAGATAAAACCCATCCCAAATAGCATCGCGCTGACAAGCCGGAGTTTTCCTCCCCAAATAGTTGCCAACCAGCTAAATATTTTAATCCCAGTTGGTACGGCGATGATCATAGTCGTGATCATAAAAAACATCCGCAGCCAGCCGGGAGTGCCGCTGGTAAACATATGGTGCGCCCACACGATCAAGCCCAAAAAGCTGATTGCGAGACTGGAATATGCGATCGCCAAATAACCAAAAATTGGCTTGCGCGAATGCACCGGCAAAACTTCTGAAATCACCCCGAAAAAGGGCAGAATCATAATGTAAACTGCCGGGTGCGAATAAAACCAGAACAAATGCTGGTAGACGATGGGATCGCCGTTGCCGGTCGGGTTAAAAAATGCCGTCCCCGCTAACAAGTCAAACGACAGCAAAATCAAAGCTGCGGCTAACACTGGAGTAGCAATCAAACTCAGCGCTGAAGTCGCAATCATCGCCCAGCAAAACAAAGGCATTTCATTGAGACCCATGCTCGGAACCCGCATGGTAAAGATGGTAACGGCAAAATTCAGCGCCCCCAAAATCGAAGAAGTTCCCAGAATCAAAACGCTGAGAATCCAAATTTCTTCGCCGGCTTGAGCAGTAACCAAGCTCAAAGGCGGATAAGAAGTCCAACCCGCCTGCGGAGCTCCTACAAAAAAACTGGTCAACAGCAACACGCCGCCTACGGGAATCAGCCAAAAGGCAACGGCATTCAGCCTGGGAAATGCCATGTCTTTTGCCCCAATCATTAAGGGGATCAAAAAGTTAGCAAATCCGGCCCCTGCAGGCACGATCCACAGGAAGATCATCACCGTCGCGTGAACAGTAAATAAACTGTTGTAAAGTTCCGGGGTGACAAAATCGGCGTCGGGGGTGGCGAGTTCAGTTCGCACCAAAGTTGCCATCACCCCGCCGATTAAATAGAAAATAAATGTTGTGACTAGGTATTGAATACCGATGACTTTGTGGTCGGTATTAAAAGTGAAGTAGTCGCGCCAATGTCTATCGGCGGGCGCTGTTCCGCGAGCCTCAGTGTTGGCAGTTTCTTGGAACTGTGCTTGTGTCATAGTTATTAGTCATTAGTTATTAGTCATTAGTTATTGGCTCGGGATCGAAGACCCAGTGCCAGAAACTAATGACTATTTTTAGTGATGAGTTGGGTGAAGTTGTTCTAGGGTTTCGGGATTAATTTTTATTTCCCTGACGTAGGGAGCCAAAAATTCACCGTCTGACAATTCCCCAGGGTTGGCTGCAACTGCTTGCTCTAAGTTTTGACTGCTAGCAACTTGCTGGCTTTGCAGCCAACTGTCGAATTCTTCGGGCGTGTGAACGACTGCTAAAGCTTTCATCGCTCCGTGATAAGCGCCGCACAATTCAGCACAAACAACCCGGTATTCGCCGGTTTTAGTTGCTGTAAATCTCAGTTCGCTCGGCCGCCCGGGAATTGCATCTTGTTTGAGGCGAAATTCCGGCAGCCAAAATGCGTGCAGCACGTCTTGGGCTGAGATATTTAGCTGTACGTCGCGGTTGGCTGGGATATGCAGTTCGCCGGAACTAACGCCACTTTCTGGATAGCTAAAAATCCAGGCGTACTGCAAACCCATGACATTTACAACTAAGTCTGCTGGTTTGTCTTCATTTTCTGGGGAAGCGCCTACGCCTAAAGCAACGAGTTTTTGAGATGGAATTTGAGGGGCTTTTTGGGGTGTATCTGAGAGTGTGGCTGCGATCGCACTTCCCCGCATTTTAGAGTGCGCTTGCATGGTGCCGTGGTCGTGATTTCCCATCGGATCGAGGCCTCCCATTGAGTTGTAAATCTCAAAACTGTAGACTCCGATTCCTAAAATAATCACCGCCGGCACGGCTGTCCAAAGAATTTCTAAGGGAAAGTTGTCATGCCAAGGGGGCCCGTCTGTGTTGTCTCCTTGACGGCGGCGATATTTAATTGCAGCAACGATGAGAATTCCCTGGACCATGATAAATAATCCAGTGGAAATGGTCATCATTGTATTGAAAAGTGCGTCTATGTCGGATGCTTCATCAGAGGCGGCGATCGGGAGTAAACCGTGATTCTGCCCGTACCAGAGACTGATCAGAGTCACTACGATGCCGGCGAGCATGGTGAGGATGGAACTTGGAATGTTCACGCTGGTACTTCTTAATAGCGACACTTCTTCGCTTGAAAAATGAAGGAAGCGCCTCTGGGTTATCAATTTTTAATTGTAAATGGTATTTTTAGTAAAATGTCTATCTTAAGGGTTACTTAAGGCTTAGTATGTTTGACCGATCGCCCGCGCGCCTCAAAAGTACGTCTTTTGTACCTTGACAAAAATGAGAAAAAATGGTAAACAATCGCTCTGTTTGGCTGCTAAATTTGAGATTTTTTCTCAAACACCATCAAATGCTGCTGGGGCAACATATCTTTTGTCTCTTTCCATACTAAACCGACGGCTGCCATTTCTTTTTTCACCTGCTTCTGCGTCATTTTGTGCAAACCTTTAATGGGAATCATCGGGTTTTCGCCCCGATACTCGATCGATACCGTGCGGCCTCCCGGTTTGAGTGCTTTCACAATTCCTTGCATCATTTCTCTGGGATATGCAAATTCGTGATAAGCATCCACCATCACAACTAAATCCACGCTGTTTTCGGGCAAATTCGGATTGTCGATACTTCCCAAAACTGGCTCAACGTTAGCGATATTTTTTTCTTGTTTATTCAACTCAATAAAATTAAGCATTTCCGGCTGCACGTCAACGGCAAAAACCTTTCCTTCTGGAACTAAGGGAGCAATGCGAAAGCTAAAATATCCGGTTCCTGCTCCTATGTCGGCTACAATATCGGTTGGTTTTAAATCGAGATTGTTGACTAATCGAGCTGATTTTTCTTCCATGCCGCGAGACGGTCTTTCTAGCCAACCAGCGCCTTGATATCCCATGACTTGGGCAATTTCTCGACCCATGTAAAATTTGCCGGTGCCGTCGGGATTGTGGACGGTTCGCTGCTGATAAATGGAGTCGCTGTTGGCGGTTTTACTTGCTTCTGCACAGGCATTGAGCGGCAACAGGCAAAGAATTGTCAAGATTATTACTGTTAATGGTTTCAGGAATTGTGCGGTTTTTTTCACGATATTTCTGATTTTCTGTTTAAATTTATTTCTCGTTCCCTGGCTCTGCCTCGGTAATATCCAGAAGAGTTTCAGATTTAATGGACAGCGGATGCTAACAGTTTTATTGTACCAGAATTTGCGTCAATTTCAACTTCTAGGCCGATCGGCAAAGTGAACTGCTCCCGAATGTGTCCCACCATTGAACCATACCACGCAGGAATCTTCAAAGGGCGAATGTGGTCGGACAAGACTTGAGGCAAGGTTAGGGACTCTTGGGGTTTTTCAGCTTCGCACTTAGTACACTGTCCGAAAATAAAACCTGAAATTTTATCGAGAATGCCCGCTAATTTGAGCTGCGTCAACATTCTATCGATGCGATAAACCTCTTCGCCCACTTCCTCAACAAACAAAATACTGTTTTCCCATTCCGGCAAATAAGCCGAACCCACCATTGCTGCGATTACTGATAAATTGCCGCCGATTAGTTTTCCCCTAGCTGTACCCCGCCCGATTGTTTCTACTTGCACGCTTTGGGAGTTTTGCATCGTAACAGAACCTCCCTCAAACAAAACTTTCTTGACGTAATCCACTGTAAAGGGACTCCAACTTGAGGCACCTAAAGGGCCGTGAAAAGTAACTATATTAGTTTTAGCATAAATCGCCAATAGCAGCGCCGTAATATCGCTGAATCCCATAATAATTTTGGGCTTGTTGCGGATAATATTGTAATCCAGGAGCGGCAATATCCGAGCGCAGCCCCAGCCGCCCATCCCCGTAAAAATAGCTCGCACTGAGTCATCGGCAAAGGCTGCGTTGACATCGGCGGCGCGATCGGCATCCTTGCCTGCTAAATAGCCGTAGCGGTCGTAAAAATGCTCTCCCAATTTAACTTTTAAACCCAGGTTATCCAGAACTTTAAAAAATGGCTGCACTTCTTTTTCGTAGTTGAAAGCGGCAGGATTGATTAAAGCTACAGTATCGCCGACTTGCAGGCGGCGCAGCTCGATCGCAGTTTTGGGAGATAGGTTGGTTTGGGCGATCCTATTCGAGGGATTCGCTAAAGGTAAAAGCTGAGCACCAATAGCAGTCAACCCAAAAGTTCTCAGCAGATCGCGGCGGCGGAGAGTCATAGGTGTTATACCCTTGTTCGATTAAGTGAGGTACAGGTTGATATTTTAGATTTTAGATTTTAGATTTTAGATTGGGGGATTGAGCAATTGTTAATTCATTGATGAATGGCTCAGGCGAGAACTGTTATAGATGGTTTTTGCTATAATTGTATAGCAAAATTTCTGCAATATCAGTTTAAAATTGCCAGTTTCCAATGAAAACAGACACTAAAATCTCAGCTAAAAAATCTTGGGCTCAAGCTTTAGCCCGTCCGGCTGCAGAGTTTCCCCTAACTCAGCTATTGGTTAAAAGCGGTAAAATTCCCGCAGGATTGCGCGGCACTCTCTACCGCAACGGGCCCGCACGTTTGCAACGCGGCGGCATGAATGCGGGACACTGGTTTGATGGCGACGGTGCAATTTTGGCAGTACATTTTACCGATGAGGGTGCTGCGGCTGTTTATCGCTACGTGCAGACAGCGGGATATCAAGCTGAGGAAAAAGCTGATAAATTTCTCTACAGTAATTACGGCATGACAGCACCGGGTCCGGCGTGGTTGCGGTGGATTAAATCTGTTAAAAATGCTGCCAATACTTCTGTTTTAGCTTTGCCCGATCGCCTTTTAGCTTTGTGGGAAGGCGGCTTGCCTCACAGCCTCGATTTGCAAACTCTGGAAACTCAGGGAACGGACGATTTAGGAAGTTTAGAGAGTGGATCTTCTTATTCCGCTCACTGCAAGCGCGACCCGATTACTGGCAATATTTTTAACTTTGGAATTACACATGGTGCCAGTACAAAGTTGAATCTGTATAAAAGCGATCCTGCAGGCAAAATTGTGCAACAAGCAACTGTTGTTTTAGATGGACCTCCTATGCTCCACGATTTTGTTCTGGCTGGAAAGTATCTAATATTTTTTGTGCCGCCAGTACGACTAAATTTTTTGCCAGTGTTAGCTGGAATCAGCAGTTACAGCGACTCTTTGGAATGGAAACCCGAGTTAGGAACGCAGATATTAGTTATTGACTCGGAAACTCTATCTTTAGTTAGCCGCGGCGAAACCGATTCTTGGTTTCAGTGGCATTTTGCTAACGGTTTTGTCAAAGAAGATGGTTCAGTGGCTGTAGATTTTGTGCGCTTTGCTGACTTTCAAACTAATCAGCGACTGAAAGAAGTAGCGGCGGGTGAAACTCGCACCGATGCGGAGGGGACTCTGTGGCGGGTGTGTCTAAATCCTCAAACTGGCAAAGTGACAGCAGCCGAAGAATTGCTGGATCGACCTTGCGAGTTTCCGACGGTACCTGCTTCAGAAATAGGACAAGACTCGCGATATATTTATCTGGCAATGTATCGGCCTGACGTGGATATTGTACCGGAACGTTACGGTGCGATCGCCCGTTTTGACACGCAAAGCCGCCATCTCACAATTGCCGACTTGGGCGAAAATCGCTATCCCGCAGAACCCATCTACGTTCCAGATATTTCCTCGGAAAAAGGTTGGATAGTAACAGTTATTTATGACGGCAATTCTGATAGCAGCGAAGTCTGGATATTTGACAGCGACGGACTTTCCCGCGAACCTGTTTGCCAGCTAGAATTGCCCGGAGTCATACCTTTGGGCTTTCACGGCACTTGGAAATCGGCAGTCTGAGACAGTTGTAAAGAAGTGTTGCAGAAGATTTATTAAAAATTGTTGCCGCTTTAACTTCTAGTTGTTAAGGTGTGTGTAGATAGGAAATTCTCATATCTAGGAGGTGTGGAATTGATAATCTGCATTGCTCAATTATCCCGTGCCAATTCGCGCGAATCCCCGGCGATTGTAAGTCGCGACTGCACAGGATATAGTCTGCCTCTGCGGACTAAAAAAAGAGGGGCAATTAAGCCCCGAGAAATGAAAAATTCTGGTGAATATTCCCGGCGAATAAATTCGCGGCTACACAGGCTTGCGTCCGCCTCTGCGGACTGAAGAAAACCAATCCCTGGCGAATAAATTCGCGGCTGCACAGGCTTGCGTCCGCCTCCGCGAACTGAAAAAAAAGCGGTAATAAAGCCCGCTCTGCCATGATTTCCGACTAGGTTTGCCATCTCACATTTGTCTGCTTGCATGAGGTTAAATGACCAGATATTTGACTGATTCCTGGCAAACTAAAAGTTTAGTTCAACTCACGCGCACGTTAGCGATTCAAAAGTTTTTGGTTTTGAGTTAACCCCACGAATAAATTAGGCCGATCGGAACAAAATAGCCTTTCCCAAAATTATGAATTATGAGTTGTTACCGCCAAAACATTCAACTCATAACTGATAATTCACAACTCACAACTCATAACTCCGTGCCGCAGTGAGCATCAACCAAAAGGTTTAATCTATGCAACTTCAAGGAAAAACAGCTCTTGTTACAGGAGCTTCGCGCGGAATTGGGCGATCGATCGCCCTGGAATTAGCGAGACAAGGAGTCAAACGCTTGTTAATTGTGGCGCGCAACCGCAAGCAATTAATTGAACTGGCAGAGGAAATCGATGTTTTGGGCACAGAAGTAGTGCCGTTAGCTTTGGATTTAACTCAGTCAGTAGCGGTGAATATTGCGATCGCCCAAGCTTGGCGAGATTTCGGCCCCATTCACCTGCTAGTCAACTGTGCGGGCGTCGCCCACCAAGCATCTTTCTTGCGTTCCCCGCTGCCGTTAATCGAGTCAGAAATCGCCTTAAATTTGCTGGGAACCTACACAATTACCCGTTTGATTGCGAGGCGAATGGCGGCTCAAAAAGAAGGAACAATCGTCAATGTATCGAGCTTGATGGGAAAAATTGCCGCTCCGACAATGGCGACTTATTCTGCTACCAAATTTGCCATTTTGGGATTCACCCAAGCTTTACGCAGCGAGTTAACTCAGTACAACGTTCGAGTCACAGCTTTGCTGCCATCTCTAACAGATACCGACATGGTGCGAGACTTGGAACAATTTCGCTGGGTAGTGCCCACAACTCCCGAAAAAGTTGCCCTAGCACTTGTCGCGGGATTGCACAAAGATGCGCCGGAAATCTTAGTAGGATGGCAAAGTCATCTAGCAGTTTGGTGTCACCGAATTGCGCCTTGGTTGCTGGATTTTGTGTTGCGGATGGCGACTCCAGAACTTCGGGATAAATCGCGCGGCCGCAAATTGCGGGAAGCTTGATCTAGCGGGCGATAAACCCTTTTATGGGCGAGCTCTGGGGCCCACCCCACAAGAAAACTCATTCTTTGTGGAACGGGCCCCAGAGCCCGTTCCGGACTCTTCGGCCCATTGGTGTCAACTTAAGCTGTCAGCCCGCCCACCCGCTAGTCCGCCAGGGAATGAATTCCCTGTCTCATAGCGAAAGTCCTCTGAAAGAGGACTGAGAAGAAGAATTTTTGACGTTGCTGATTCACGCCGCCCATCCGTTAGTCCGCCAGGGAATGAATTCCCTGTCTCATAGCTAAAGTCCTCTGAAAGAGGACTGAGAAGAAGAATTTTTGAGGTTGCTGATTCACGCCGCCCACCCGGTAGTCCGCCAGGGAATGAATTCCCTGTCTCATAGCGAAAGTCCTCTGAAAGAGGACTGAGAAGAAAAATTTTTGACGTTACTGATTCATGGTAGGAATCAACTTGTTGCTTGATGTTACAAAACTTACCCTACTTGTCTTATAGCAATTGGGAAATATGAATTCCTACCTGTATTCAGCAACGCCGAATTTTTAAACTAATTAGTCCTCTTCAGAGGACTTTAGCTATTAGACAGGGAATTCATTCCCTGTCGGATTGTCGGATTGTCGGATTGTCGGATTGTCGGATTGTCGGATTGTCGGATTGTCGGATTGTCGGATTGTCGGATTGTCG
>NZ_JAUBSX010000012.1:94494-96954 GCF_036704885.1 Microcoleus sp. F4-D5
GACTGTCGGATTGTCGGATTGTCGGATTGTCGGATTGTCGGATTGTCGGATTGTCGGACTGTCGGATTGTCGGACTGTCGGATTGTCGGACTGTCGGACTACCGGTTTAACGTTAAGTTGACACCAATGGGCATTGCCGTGTCCCTAGAAGGGCTATGTACTTACTTACCAGCAAAAGTGCTGTATATCATTTCCACTCGCCCTGAATGGTAAAAGCCGCCCAATAATAGGGAGATTTCCATTTTTCTATTCTCATCATTTCCATCTGCGCCGCCCTCAAAGCTGCCGCCGGCGCTAACTTTTGTTGCAGCATTTGCTGATAAAACTTTTGCATTAACACAGCAGTTCCTTCATCATCCACACTCCACAAACTCACCGCTACCCGCTGCGCCCCCGCATACATAAAACCCCTCGTTAATCCCACTATTCCTTCGCCTTTAACATTCTGTCCCATTCCCGATTGACAAGCACTTAAAACCACTAAATTTGCCGCTAATTTCAAGTTGAAAATATCGGTGAGGCGCAAAAAACCGTTGACAAGATTGCCCTTGTCATCTACGGTAGACATCACAATTCCTGACAGTTCGGGATTTTTGTTGTTGGCCAGGCCGTGGGTAGCGAAGTGAACGATTTGATAATTAGCTAACTTTCCATCGGTAGCAGTAGTGCGACTGGCATCAAAATCAAATATTTGACTGCTAGAAGCTGAGGGGAATAAGCTGGATATTGTTTGGGCTTCTTGGCGGGTAAATGGGAGGCGTTCGGGCGGCCATTGCCGATTGGAAGCACGAAGCGAGCGATTTAAACCGAGGTTGTTTGCTTCTAACTTTTCTGGTGTTGCTGGGGTGATTTTTTCTTTAATTCTGTCATCGTCTGGACTGAAAACAGGATCGGCTAAAATGGCTAAAGTTTGGCCCGGCGGTTTTCTATCTCCGTAATTTTGTCTGAGAATGGCGAGAGTTGAGGCGGAAGGCAGGGTGATAATTTCATGTGAGGTAATTAAGGGAACATTGGTATTTTCTCCGGCTGTTGGTGGCAGAGTTAAAGCTGGAAAAGGGGTATAGTGCAGCACGCCGTCGGGAACAATTAATAAGCGTTTGTTTGCTAATTGGGCTGCGGCGGGCTGTAAAATTAATTGGCTCAGATTTGCACTGGCTTGGGCAACTTTTTGGGGAATATCTCTCTGGATTGGGCTAGTGACTGCGGTGCGGAAAGCGACTGCTGCTGTTTCAATGTCAATCTGTGAGGGCAATTCATAGCTGGTGAGTCCTGTGGATGTCACCACCCACAAATAACTGCGGTATTTGCCGAGGGAATACTGCAATAAAATCGTGTTGTCATCGAGAATCTGTTTCTGAATTTCTGGCAGGGTTAAAGGTTGGGGTTGGGTGAGGGCTGCGTAGCGGGGGCTGGCGGTACGAATCTGGGTTTGAATTTGCTGATATTGTTGCAAAAGTGAGAGGCGCCGAGAGTCGATTTCATTGATTTGAGTTGGATTGGGATTGGGGCTGCTGATTGCTTCGATGCGCTGCTTTTCAATAGCATCGAGTTGCTGTTGTACGCTCTTTTCTTGTTGCAGTAAATCGGGGTCAATGCCTTCGCGAATGTTGGCATTACTTTCAAAGAGGAGTTCGAGGAGACTGCGGGCCCTGGAACGTTCACTGGCTTCTAAGGCTTTTGTATCGTAACCGGATTGAGGATGAGTTTTATGCAGTTGCATTAACAAATCGATGTAGAATTCGTAGTGGTATTGTACGGTGGCAAAGTATGAGCTGCGGAGTTCCGGGCTGGCTATTTTGGTGCGGAGGTTTTCGATGATTTTGAGAGAGGATTCAATGTCTTTGAGGGCTTCGGTAAGATTGTTTTGGTCGCGTTTGGCAAAAGCTATTTGGAAAAGGGTGACAGCTTCCCCGCTGCGATTGCCTACTGCCCGACTCAGGGGAAGGGACTGACTGTAATACTCTAGCGCTTTCTGTTTTTCTCCCAATTCTGAGTAGACACTGCCGATGTTGTTGAGGGTGGCAGCTTCCCCGGCACGATCGCCCGTTGCCCGACTCAGGGGAAGGGACTGGCTGTAATACTCTAGCGCTTTCTGTTTTTCTCCCAAATCATCGTAGACATTGCCGATGTTGTTGAGGGTGGTAGCTTCGCCACCGCGATCGCCCGTTGCCCGTCTCAGGGGCAGCGACTGGCTGTAATATTCTAAGGCTTTCTGTTTTTCTCCCAAATCATCGTAGACACTGCCGATGTTGTTGAGGGTGTCAGCTTCGCCACCGCGATCGCCCGTTGCCCGTCTCAGGGGAAGCGACTGGCTGTAATATTCTAAGGCTTTCTGTTTTTCTCCCAATTCTGAGTAGGCTAAGCCGATGTTGTTGAGGGTGGTAGCTTCGCCACCGCGATCGCCCGTTGCCCGTCTCAGGGGAAGCGACTGGCTGTAATATTCTAAGGCTTTCTGTTTTT
>NZ_JAUBSX010000012.1:97054-129941 GCF_036704885.1 Microcoleus sp. F4-D5
CTCCCAATTCTGAGTAGACACTGCCGATGTTGCTGAGGGTGACGGCTTCGCCACCGCGATCGCCCGTTGCCCGTCTCAGGGGCAGCGACTGGCTGTAATACTCTAGCGCTTTCTGTTTTTCTCCCAAATCATCGTAGACAGTGCCGATGTTGTTGAGGATGGTAGCTTCCCCGCTGCGATCGCCCGTTGCCCGTCTCAGGGGAAGGGACTGGCTGTAATATTCTAAGGCTTTCTGTTTTTCTCCCAATTCTGAGTAGACATTGCCGATGTTGTTGAGGGTGGTAGCTTCCCCGCTGCGATTGCCTACTGCCCGACTCAGGGGAAGGGACTGGCTGTAATACTCTAGCGCTTTCTGTTTTTCTCCCAATGCTGAGTAGACACTGCCGATGTTGGCGAGGGTGAGGGCTTCCCCGCTGCGATCGCCCGTTGCCCGAAATAGGGGCAGGGACTGGCTGTAATACTCTAGCGCTTTCTGTTTTTCTCCCAAATCTGAGTAGACTTTGCCGATGTTGTTGAGGGTGGTAGCTTCCCGACCGCGATCGCCCGTTGCCCGAAATAGGGGCAGGGACTGGCTGTAATACTCTAGCGCTTTCTGTTTTTCTCCCAAATCTGAGTAGACTTTGCCGATGTTGGTGAGGGTGCCAGCTTCCCCGCTGCGATTGCCTACTGCCCGAAATAGGGGCAGGGACTGGCTGTAATATTCTAAGGCTTTCTGTTGTTCTCCCAATTCTGAGTAGACTAAGCCGATGTTGTTGAGGATAGTAGCTTCAAGGGACCGATCGCCCACTGCCCGAAATAGGGTAAGCGACTGGCTGTAATACTCTAGCGCTTTCTGTTTCTCTCCCAAATCTGAGCAGACACTGCCAAGACCAAGGAGGCTAAGTGCTTGCCCTCTATTGTCGCCGGCTTCTCGATACAGCTTTAATGCTTCTTCCAACTTGACGATCGCACTTTTTTTTGCTTGGGCTGTTCCTTGATTGTAGAGTTGTGCTGCTTCTTTGAAAGCTTTTTGGGCAGCCTCGCTACTGTTAGTTTGTGCTGTTTGTACGACTTTACCAACGGGCACGGCTGCTGCCACTGGCTGACTCAATTGCAGGGCGAGGGCGATCGACATTCCAGCCAAAAACCATTGAGTGCGATCGAACATAACCACCCTTTTTGTATTTTTTTCACTTCAATCTTAATCACTAGCTCGCTTAGTGTAAAGCCAGGAAGAAGCGATCTGATGTCCGCTATATCATTTCCACTCGCCCTGAAGGGTAAAAGCCGCCCAATAATAGGGAGATTTCCATTTTTCTATTCTCATCATTTCCATCTGCGCCGCCCTCAAAGCTGCCGCCGGCGCTAACTTTTCCTGCACCATTTTCTGATAAAACTTTTGCATTAACACAGCAGTTCCTTCATCGTCCACACTCCACAAACTCACCGCCACCCGCTGCGCCCCCGCATACATAAAACCCCTCGTCAATCCCACCATGCCTTCGCCTTTAACATTCTGTCCCATTCCGCTTTGACAAGCACTTAAAACCACTAAATTTGCCGCCAGTTTCAAGTTAAAAATATCGGTGAGGCGCAAAAAACCATTGACAAGATTGCCTTTGTCATCTACCATCGACATCAAAATTCCTGACAGTTCGGGATTTTTGCTGTTGGCAAGGCCGTGGGTGGCGAAGTGAACGATTTGATAATTGGCTAAATTGCGATCGGTAGCAGTAGTGCGACTGGCATCAAAATCAAATATTTGACGGCTAGAAGCTGAGGGGAATAAGCTGGATATTGTTTGGGCTTCTTGGCGGCTAAATGGTAGGCGTTCGGGCGGCCATCCCCGATTGGAAGCACGAAGCGAGCGACTTAAACCGAGATTATTTAATGCTAGCTTTTCGGTAGCTTCCGGGGTAAGTTTTCCTTTGAGTCTGTCATCGTCTGGACTGAAAACAGGATCGGCTAAAATTGCTAAACTTTGATTGGGCGGTTTTCTGTCTCCGTAATTTTGCCGGAGAATGGCGAGAGTTGAGGCGGAAGGCAGGGTAATAATTTCATGTGAGGCAATTAAGGGAACATTGGTATTTTGTCCGGCAGTTTGAGGAATAGTTAAAGCCGAAAAAGGGGTATAGTGCAGTACGCCGTCTGGAACAATTAATAAGCGTTTATTTGCTAATTGGGCGGCTGCGGGCTGTAAAATTAATTTGCCCAGATTTGCACTCGCTTCGGCAACTTTTTGGGGAATCTTTCTGTAAATTTGTCTAGTTATTGCGTCTCGGAAAGTGCGGGCTGCTGTTTCAATGTCAACCTGTTTTGGTAATTCATAGCTGGTTAGTCCTGTGGAGGTCACAACCCACAAATAACTGCGGTATGAGCCGAGGGAATACTGCAATAAAATCGTGTTTTCATCGAGAATCTGTTTCTGAATTTCTGGCAGGGTTAAAGGTTGGGGTTGGGTGAGGGCGGCGTAGCGGGGGCTGGCGGTACGAATCTGGGTTTGAAGTTGCTGATATTGTTCCAAAAGTGATAGGCGCTGTTTGTCGATTTCATCGATTTTAATTTGATTGGGATTGGGGCGGCTGATTGTTTCGATGCGCTGCTTTTCAATGGTTTCGAGTTGCTGTTGCAAGCTCTTTTCTTGTTGCAGTAAATCGGGGGAAATGCCTTCGCGAATGTTGGCGTTACTTTCTTGGAGGAGTTCGATGAGGCTGCGGGCCCTCGAACGTTCGCTGGCTTCTAAGGCTTTGGTGTCATAACCGGATTTAGGATTAGTTTTGTGCAGTTGCATTAACAAATCGATGTAGAGTTCGTAGTAGTTTTGTACTGTGGCAAAGTATGAGCTGCGGAGTTCGGGGCTGGCAATTAGGGTGCGGAGGTCTTCGATGATTTTGATAGAGGATTCAATGTCATTGAGGGCTTCGGTAAGATTGTTTTGGTTGCGTTTGACAGTAGCAATTCTGTAAAGGATGGTAGCTTCTCCATTGCGATTACCTACTGCCCGAACTAGGGGAAGCGACTGGCTGTAATACTCTAAAGCTTTCTGTTTTTCTCCCAATTCTGAGTAGACACTGCCGATGTGGGTGAGGATGCTAGCTTCCCCATTGCGATCGCCTGTTGCCCGACTCTGGGGAAGCGACTGGCTGTAATATTCTAGCGCTTTCTGTTGTTCTCCCAAATCTGAGTAGAGTAAGCCGATGTTGTTAAGGGTAAGAGCTTCCCCACGGCGATCGCCTGTTGCCCGACTCAGGGGAAGCGACTGGCTGTAGTATTCTAGCGCTTTCTGTTGTTCTCCCAATTCTGAGTAGAGTAAGCCGATGTTGTTGAGAGTGTAAGCTTCTCCGCGGCGATCACCCACTGTCCGGCTGAGGGGAAGCGACTGGCTGTAATATTCTAGCGCTTTCTGTTGTTCTCCCAATTCTGAGTAGAGTAAGCCGATGTTGTTGAGAGTGTAAGCTTCTCCGCGGCGATCACCCACTGTCCGGCTGAGGGGAAGCGACTGGCTGTAATATTCTAGCGCTTTCTGTTTTTCTCCCAAATCTGAGTAGACACTGCCGATGTTGTTGAGGGTAAGAGCTTCCCCACGGCGATCCCCTGTTGCCCGACTCAGGGGAAGCGACTGGCTGTAATACTCTAGCGCTTTCTGTTGTTCTCCCAAGTCTGAGTAGACTAAGCCGATGTTGCTGAGGGTGGCAGCTTCCCCGCGGCGATCGCCTGTTGCCCGACTCAGGGGAAGGGACTGGCTGTAATACTCTAGCGCTTTCTGTTTTTCTCCCAATGCTGAGTAGATTAAGCCGATGCTGGTGAGGGTGCGAGCTTCAAGAGTGCGAGATCCTACTGCTCGACTCAGAGGAAGCGACTGGCTGTAATACTCTAGCGCTTTCTGTTTTTCTCCCAAATCTGAGTAGACATTGCCGATGTTGCTGAGGGTGACAGCTTCCCCACGGCGATCGCCTGTTGCCCGACTCAGGGGAAGCGACTGGCTGTAATACTCTAGCGCTTTCTGTTTTTCTCCCAAATCTGAGTAGACTACGCCGATGCTGGTGAGGATGCGAGCTTCCCCGCTGCGAGATCCTACTGCCCGCAATAGGGGAAGCGACTGGCTGTAATACTCTAGCGCTTTCTGTTTTTCTCCCAAATCTGAGTAGACTAAGCCGATGCTGGTGAGGATGCGAGCTTCCCCGCTGCGATCGCCTGTTGCCCGACTCAGGGGAAGCGACTGGCTGTAATACTCTAGCGCTTTCTGTTTTTCTCCCAAGTCTGAGTAGACATTGCCGATGTTGGTGAGGGTGGTAGCTTCCTCACGGCGATCGCCTGTTGCCCGTCTCAGGGGAAGCGACTGGCTGTAATACTCTAGCGCTTTCTGTTTTTCTCCCAAGTCTGAGTAGACAGTGCCGATGTTGTTGAGGGTGGTAGCTTCCCTACCGCGATCACCGAGCTCCCGAAACAGGGGAAGGGACTGGTTGTAATGCTCTAGCGCTTTCTGGTTTTCTCCCAATTCTGAGTAAATAACGCCGAGCCAGGTGAGGGTGTTCGCTTCCCCAGAGTGATCGCCTACTGCCCGAAGCAGTTTTAATGCTTCTTCAAATTTGACGATCGCACCTCTTAAAGCTTCCGCTGTTCCTTGTTCGTAGAGTTTCTCTGCTTCTTCATATACTTTTTGGGCAGCGTCGCTGCTGTTAGTTTGTGCTGTTTGTACGGCTTTGCCAACGGGCACGGCTGCTGCCACTGGCTGACTTAACTGAAGCGAAAGTGCGATCGACATACCAGCCAAAAACCATTGAGTGCGATCGAACATAGCCACCCCTTTTGTATTTTTTTCAATTTTAGTCACTAGCCTGCTTAGTGTTAAGGCAGGAAGAAGTCAGGGCGATCGGCATTTTTGCTAGAGTTAACGAGTAGTGCGATTCCCTGCCGGATCGCTACGCCGCGCGTACTTTTTCCCAGCATGAACAACATCCTAACTACCCCCGATCCCGTAACAACCCACTGGGATTGCCCCGAATGCGGCGGCACCGGTACCCTCAGCCCCGAAATTTGCCCTGTTTGTCTCGGAGCAAAATACATCGATCTCGCGACAATAACTAACTGGATGCTCGATTTTATGGAATCTCGCGGCTGCGATCGAGCTGAGATCGATCGATTGCGAAGCGAAAACCCAGACCCGCTAACATTAACTTTTTGCCTCGAAGTTTGTATCGCCCTTAAATAAACAATTTACCAATTACCACTTCCCTATTCCCAATATTCAGTGTCCCTTAACCGGATGTTGACCGTAAAAAGGCAAAGCATCCGACCAATCAGGACGACTTCCCATTTGCCACTCCAAATAAGCCAATTCCAACACACTAGAAACCGACGAACCCAACTCGCTGCCAACTTCAATTAACTGATAAGAATTTTCCCAACTTTCCAACTTTTCCTGCCAGGATTCCGCCGTCATTACAGTATCAGGAAACAACTCAGTTAAACCAGAATCTTTGTTAACTGAATAAACAGCACCAAACAATTGTCCCCGCTGTGCAGGCATTTGCAGCGCCATATCCTGATTTGAGATAGATTTTCTACTGCTGCTGCAAGCCACAGCCGCCAAAGTTGAAACCGCAAAAACCGGAATATCCAACTGTTGAGCCAAAGTCCGCGCCGTCACCATACCCATCCGAGTCCCCGTGAAGCCTCCGGGCCCCTTCGCCACTGCAATAAAAGCCAAATCCGCCCAAGTTTGCGGCCCAATAAACTCGACTAAATACTGATGCAAATGAGTGGCTAAATCGCGATCCAAATTCCAAGTTTGGCAGCGAGAATCTCCAGCAAAATTGCTGATGGCTAAACCGAGTTCGCGAGTAGCAGTGTGCAGGGCTAAGCCGTATTTTTTAACTGATGTTCCGTCTTGGGGATTGCTATTCACGATTACTGATAATTTTCCTTAACAAAAAACAGCGGCAAAGCCACAACTAAGCAACCCAAAAGAATGCCAAATATTCCCGTATTTAAAATCCTGGAATTACCCATGCCCCCAGTCATCAAAAACAGCACTACTAAACTTGCAAATAAATTTTTATTGGCAAATTCTTTGTTTTGGGAAACTTGATGTTTGACGGCCATAAAACCCGAAGAAACTATTAGCGCAAACCACGAATTAAAAATGACTATTTGAGAGCCAAAAATAAACCAAACTAAGGCAAACATTAGCGCATCTATCCAAAAATCCTGAGTTTTCAACTTCGGCAGCCAAAATTCTTGGGTTGTAACAGAGGCAATTTTCTTGAGTAATTGATTGTGTTGCAGCCGCACGAGTTTGTTTCTCAATTTAATCTTGGGATCGATTTGCAATATTTGCTTCCACTCCGGGCGGCGAGAATTGTTGACTCTTCCCAACAGCTTCACGGCTGCGACTTTATTTAACTGCAAATCGGTGAGTCTGGTGGCAATTATTTGAGATAAGTGCGGATAGTAAACGGGGTTGTCTTCGGTTCTGTTGATGACGATAGTGAGCTGTTGCTTGGCTTGGCTGACTTGGATTGTAACATTGTAGGGGGCGAGATCCTCTTGCAAAGCTTGCTGAATTTCGGCTTGCTGTTGGCGAGTGAAAAGCGACACACCGGGCGCGGGTGTAACCACCCGTTCTGCAGGCGTTTCCGGCGCGTCTAGCACCGGCTGTGCGTCTAAATACACCGGTTTGGGGTTCAAGTGCCGGATGACTGCTGAGGCTGAACTGTAGCGCCGGTTGGTGGCACTTTGAAGCATGGTGTCGAGGATGCGGCCGAAATCATCGCTAACAGCAGTCTTCAAATAATTTCGCCAAGCCCAAGAATCCTCTGTACTGTCGAACAAATCGAAGGGAGGAATTTCAGTCAACAAGTGAATGCAGGTAACGCCCAAACTGTAGATATCGCTGGCAAAAACTGCTTTCCCCATCAATTGTTCTGGGGCTGTATAAGCAGCACTGCCGATGATTGTACCAGTTTGCGGCAAGCCGGTTGCTGTTACTTTCTTTGCTGCACCAAAGTCTACTAAAACAATATCTTTTTGGAAAGGAGAGGGTTGATAGGAAGTTTCTAAGGCGGGTAAAGGAGTTGGAGATAACCGGCGGCGAATGATATTTTCGGGTTTGATATCGCGGTGAATGACTTTGGATTTGTGGACGAAGTGGAGCACTGGCAATAAATCGTTGAGGATTTGCCGAATTTGTGTTTCGGTGAATGCTCCTTTTTGTTCTAATTCTCTGGCTAGGTTTTTGCCGTCTATAAATTCTTGTACTAAATACTGTCTCCCGTCTTGTTCAAAATGCGCGATTAATTCGGGAATCTGGGGATGTTTTCCCAAGGTTTCTAGCTGGGCTGCTTCTTGGTGAAATAGTTGAGCTGCTTTTTCTGCTGCGGTATTTTGCGGGAAAAATTGCTTGATTACGCACTGCGAAAAAATCAGGGGTTTTGTTTCATCAACTGCTAAAAATGTTCTGCCAAAGCCTCCTTGCCCGATCGGCTTTACGGTTCGGTAGCGAGATGCTGAAGGCGTTTCTGCGTCAATAGTCAACAACAATTTTGAGCCGCAACTTTGGCAGAATTCTGCATCCCCTGGGTTGTGCGGATTCTGACAAGTTGGGTTTAAGCAATAGCACATTGGATTTTAGATTTTAGATTTTAGATTTTAGATTTGTAATTGGGAATAAAAACTGTTGACTGTTGACTGTTGACTGTTGACTGTTGACTAACAACTGCCAACTGCCAACTGCCAACTAACTAATGACTTCTTCCTTAAGTCGGGACGAGTTCGCCTGGCCGCAATTTTGCCCATTTGCCGGTTTCTTGCTTGAAACTTTGACACCCAACTACATCCCATTCCATTTCAATTTCGTCTTGGCGGGGGCGGATGTTGACGTTGATGGTGGGTTCTACGGGGTCGAAATCCGGTGTTTCGGTGAGGTGAAGCTGTTCGTGCTGTTCTTCTACGGCGTGGTAGGTAAAGCAGCGGTCTACATAGTGGCAGTTAATACAAATACACATTCTTGATATCCTCTGTGCATTTCAAAAAGATTGGTGAAATTTGAGCTTTCTGTTAATCTAGCGTAGCAAGAGTTTAATTGTTTGTAAGGAAAGTAGATTTTTGTTGCGATGCCGATTAATTTGCCCTCTTCATTATCTCCTGATAGTTGGCCGTTTGATTTGGAACTGCTGACACCGCCTGCTTATCTGGTGGGCGGTGCGGTGCGGGATGCGCTGCTGGGGAGGCGATCGCACTATTTTGATTTGGATTTCGTTATGCTAACACGGGCGGTGAAAACTGCTCGAAGAATTGCCGATCGCACGAAAGGTGGATTTGTCTTGTTGGATGCGGAACGCCAAATTGCGCGGGTTGTATTTGCGGGCGGTACGGTGGATTTGGCGCAGGCGGAAGGGGGGAGTCTGGAGGGGGATTTGCTGCGCCGAGATTTTCGGATAAATGCGATCGCCTGCAATCCTTTTACAGGAGAAATCATCGATCCTTTGGACGGTCAAACTGATTTGCGCTTGGGTTTGCTGCGGATGATTTCGCGGTCAAATTTGGAGGACGATCCGCTGAGGTTATTAAGAGCTTACCGCCAAGCGGCGCAGTTGGATTTTGCGATCGAAGCTGAAACTCAATCGGCGATTCGGGAATTAGCACCGCTGTTGAGTCGGGTAGCGGTGGAACGGGTGCGGACGGAATTGGGTTATTTGTTGAGCAATCCAGAGGGTGTTCCTTGGATTTGTCGCGGTTGCGAAGATGGTTTGTTTTCGATTTGGTTTGAAAGTGCGATCGACCGTTTTGATATTTTGACAAAAATTGACGCATCTGCTGACAAATTAGCGGCAATTTATCCAGATTTGGGGAGAGAATTTTCGCGATCGATTCGAGATACGATTAAAACGCCGTTGTTAGCGGTTGCGAAGTTGGCTGTTTTGGCAGATTCCGACCCGACAATTGCTGAAACCCAGTTGCTGCGGTTGAAGTACAGCAATGCGGAGATTAAAAGTGCGATCGAGCTTTTGAAATACTTGCCGAAGTTGCAAGCACAACCTATCGCGGAAATGTCTTTGCGAGAACAGTATTTTTTGTTTCGGGATCTGGGAATAGTATTTCCTGTTTTAGCGGTTTTAGCGGTGGCGGCGGGACTTGCGGTTGAGGAGATTTCACTGTTAATTAATCGCTATCTCGATGCCGATGATATTGTTGCTCATCCCACACAATTAGTTAGCGGCAATGATTTAATGGAATCTTTAAATTTGCCCAGAAGTCCGCGCATCGGTCAATTGTTGATGGACATTCAATTAGCGCGGGTGGAGGGGAGAATTGCGAGTCGCGAAGATGCGCTAGCATTCGCGAAAGAGTTAGTTAATTAGTCAGTTTAAATTGATATATTGCACAAATAAGAACGGGCAAGATGCCCGTTCCACAAAATTCAACTTTCCCGTGGGGTGGGCTTCTAGTCCGCCCTCAAAAATTCAATTTCCCCCTCAAACTTTGAAGGGGAAAGATGCCCGCTATCAAAAATTAAATTTTCCCGTGGGGTGGGCTTCTAGCCCGCCCTCAAAAGTTAATTGACAATGGTCAAAAATATGAATATCAAGCAACATCTCTTAATTCTTCCGGCAATTCAAACTTGCCATCTGCACCCGCTTCAAACTCAAGAACTTTCAACACAGCATCAACATTCAGCGGCCCGTAAATATGCGGATAAAAATCTCCAGCGGCAGATTCATACTTAACTTCTGCTTGCACTTTCTCAGAGTCAATCCACAGCAAAAGCAATCCTGTTTGTCCGACAAAAAATTTGTTGGCACTTCTAGTAACTTGCGGGAGTGTCGAACAGTGGATAAATCCTTCAGAGTCTAGGGTATCGCCTCGATAGGATTGAAGGTGTTTTGCTTCTTCCCACTGTTGGCTTTTAGCAATGTGAAATATAACGCTCATAATTGAAAATTTTTAACGTAAAACAGTATTTTGTTAGAGCCCCGACTGCTTAAACAAGTCGGGGCTCTGCTTTCCCAGGCAGGGGCTAGAAGATTAAAACACTAAAGTGCTTACTACAAAACTAGCACGATACGAGTACATCCGATCGCCCGAGGACTCTCATATCTTCCTCATCGAGTTCCACTGGCGTACCGCTGCGAATCAGTTCCACAAAATCTTCATTCGGCACCATAATGCACAAAGTGTACAAACGTTCACTCCCGGTATTCTCAATTACGTGAGTCCCCGTTGGAGGCACTAACAAACTATCTCCCGGTTTAATACTAACTGTTTTGCCGTCGCAGGTTGCTTGCCCTCTTCCTTTGAGTACAAAAAACATTTCTACTGCGAATTGGTGGCGGTTGGGAGGAGTTTTGCCGCCCCCATCGAAAATCTCCACGCAAACAGTTAATGAAACATTAGCTGTTACCGGATCGAAGACGATCGCTAATCTATTAGTATCGCCGGGACTGATGCGAAATGCTTGGTAGTCTTGGGGAGACTTTATAACAGGAATCATGCACTGGTTTGTCATTTTTTTATTGTTAGTTGTCAAGTGTTATGTTTCTGGGTCATTACTAAGAATCCAGAGTCATTAGTCCCCAGTTTGGCCTCAAAAAAATATGACTGATGACTGATGACTGATGACTGATGACTATTTAATTGCTTCTAACATAGCCTGAGAATCCGACAAAAAGCCAAAACATTGTTTAACGTTATAGAGAGTAGCTTGCCAGCAATACTCGGGAGATGTCGTAGCTGTACAATCTTTGACTAAAATACAGTCGTAACCGAGGAAATTAGCATCTTGCAGTGTAGCCATGACGCACTGATCGGCGTTTACTCCTCCGAAGAAAAGTGTAGTTCTGCCGAGATTCCGCAAGATACTATCTAAAGGAGTATCCCAAAAGCCACTCATCCGATATTTATCAACGCAAATATCCTCCGGTTTGGGTTTTAATTCATCGACAACCTGCGCCGCCCAACTCCCTGCCATCAGTACAGGTGCGTTGTTTTTTGGCAGCGGATCTCCCAAGCCTACGCCGTCGCCTGTGGGATTGTAAACGTGGCGGGAAGCTGCACTAATATTGAGCAAATCGGGGCGGTTTCCCCAGTTTATCCAAATAATTGGCATTGCGTGCGATCGCAATTTTGGCAGCAAATTTATTAAAGGATTAATTGGAGTTCTCGCGGGGGTTATATCTACGCCAATATGCGCCAGCCAACCGTCGGGATGACAAAAATCATTTTGCATATCTATCACCAACATTGCTGCTTTCGCTAAGTCCAAACGCAGGGTTTTAGTTTCTGTTTCCAGGGTAACAGGTTGAGGTGCGATCGGCGATCGGGTAATGTCGGCAATTTTGGCATCAACTTTCCAAGCATTCGGCGGTACGCCCAAGGTGCGGAGAGAATCAGGATTCATATGATTGTGACTCAAAAACAATTTCAATCTTATAACTATTTGATTGTTACTAACTCGTCATATCTTAAATCTTTGTTATGATTAAGTATCAGGGGTGACTTTTTGATAATTTTAGGATTTATTAACTTTATTAAAGTTGGTTGATAGCCCATGTTAGCGCCCTGGAATCATCAAATAAAAATTAATGTAAATTTACAAAAAGGGTAACTCTGTGAGCTTTACAATTAAAAATGCTTTAATTCCGGTCGAGAGAGGTGATGAAACCGCAGACGTGCAAGTGGTGGCTCATTGCATAAGTGCGATCGGAGAATTGGTTGTTTGAGCCCCAGAACTTCCTTTTGTAGCCGAGAGGAAAGTACAAACGATCGATGTTGATGCTTTGAGGCGGGAATTATTCGATCGCAGCGAGTGGAATAGCAAGCGTCTATCGCCAACCGCAAGTAAAATAGAAGCGCACTACCACAAAGTGATGAAACTGCAAAGTTATTAAAAGCTATCCTCTCTCTTCCTACAAAGAGTTAGCCAAGTGTTTATAGCAAAGACTAAAGTCCTGACTAGATTAAACTCTCAAAAACTTGATTGCCATGTCGAAAAACTAAAAACTAAGAGGTAAAAATGTGATACCGCACTACCCAAAATATCAACCAAAGATAACTTTTATGGCTTGGAAAACCAGGCTGGTTACTGCCGCCATCATTACATTAGCAATTTTCGCAGAATTGCCGCCGTCACTGAAAATTAACCCCATCAACCTCGCAAATCCCAATCACTCAAAAGCTGCAGCCATGACACCCCCTAACAACCAGATCGATGTAGACGCCAGACTTGTTGCAGCCAATACCAAATTTGGTTTTAACTTGTTCAACACCCTAAGCAAACAACAGCCGAATCAAAATATCTTTATTTCCCCTACTTCTGTCGCCCTCGCCCTGTCAATGGCATACAACGGAGTTAGCGGAGAAACGAAACAAGAAATGACAAAAGTTCTCGAATTAACGGGCATGACTCCCCAAGAAATTAACGCAGCAAATCAAGCTTTGCAAAATAGTTTTCAGAAAGTTGACCCCAATGTCCAAGTATCAATTGCCAACTCGCTTTGGGCGAAACAAGGCTTCTCCTTAAAACCAGAATTTCTGCAAATAAATCAACGCTACTACAATGCTACTCTTACCGAACTCGACTTTATGAATCCGCAAGCTCTCCGCATCATTAACAACTGGGTGAGCCAAAAAACTCAAGGAAAAATTGATAAAATAGTCGATCGAATTAGCCCCGATCAACTCTTGTTTTTGATTAACGCCATCTATTTCAAAGGCAACTGGAAAACCCCCTTTGATAAATCTCAAACTGCCAACAAAACTTTCTCTTTACCCGATGGCAGTTCAAAACAGCATCCGATGATGTCTCAGAAAGGCTTTTATTGGTACTACGAAACACACCAATTTCAAGCAGTCAGTTTACCTTACGGAAAAGAAGGCGATCTGGCTATGTATATTTTCTTGCCCAAGTCCAATAGCAATTTGGCCACTTTCTTGCAGCAATTAACACCAGAAAACTGGAAAAAATGGATGCAACAATTTAGCGAAAAAAAGGGTGTAGTTGAAATACCGCGCTTCAAGATAGAGTATGAAGTTGAACTCAGCAACACACTCATACCTTTGGGAATGGCAGGATTTTTTGATATTTCACAAGCCGACTTTTCTCCGATGACTGATGACAAAATAGCAGTAGACTCAGTAAAACACAAGACATTTGTCGAAGTAAACGAAGAAGGTACAGAAGCAGCAGCCGTGACTTCCATCGAAACCAGAAGCTCGCCTTTTCAAATGAATGTAAACCGTCCATTCTTTTGTGCCATTCGAGACAATACTACAGGAACAATATTATTTATGGGTACCATCGTTGACCCCCAATAATATCAAAAATAGTAGGTGCGTCAATCGATTTTAGATTTTAGATTTTAGATTTTGGATTGACTTGCGCGAGATAAATGCTCTTTCTTGAGGATTTTCGATTTTGGATTGATTCCACGGATCGATCGCGTGGCGGGTACCACCTTTGAAATTCTTGGTCAGGAAGTGTGCGATCGACTTTTAATCAAATAACCCTAGCTGGCGCACCCTACCAAGCTAATTATACGGTAAAATATCAGTCTAAAAATAATCATATTTGCGACAAATTGATGATTAAATTGCACAAATGGCAGCGGATACTGGCTTTAATAGTTGTTTTTACGATCGCCCTTACCTCCTCCGCGATATTATCCCCGCGTCTCTTGGCTCAAACCCCGCCCACCACCCCAACAACCGAATTGCGCGGCGTCTGGCTGACTAACATTGACAGCGACGTTATTTTCTCCCGCAACAACATCATTGACGCTGTAAATCGACTGGATAAACTCAATTTTAATACCATCTATCCGACGGTTTGGCAAGGAGGCTATACGCTTTATCCCAGCGCAGCAGCCGAACGAGTATTCGGACAGTCGATCGACCCATCGCCCGGATTGAAAGACCGAGACATCCTCAAAGAAATTATAGCACAATCCCGCCAAAAAGGTATAGCAGTAATCCCCTGGTTTGAGTTTGGTTTCATGGCTCCCGCCGAATCGGAATTAGCCACACTTCACCCAGACTGGCTGGCGCACCGCCGCGACGGTTCAACTATTTGGAAAGAAGGCAAACACGATCGAGTTTGGCTGAATCCCTTTCATCCCGAAGTCCAGCAATTTATTTTAGATTTAATCCTAGAAGTTGTCGATAATTATGATATAGATGGCATTCAATTTGACGACCATTTCGGCTTGCCAGTAGAATTTGGCTACGAGCCACTAACAATGTCAATGTATCAGGAACAAATCAAAAGCCCTCCCTCCAACGACCCCCGCGAAACCTTCTGGGTGCGCTGGCGCGCTGACAAAATCAACGACTTCGTGGGGCGAGTTTCCCGCGCCATCAAATCCCGCAAACAAAAATGTATTGTCAGCTTATCTCCCAACCCTTTTCACTTTGCTTTGCCCGCCCACTTGCAGGACTGGTTTACCTGGGAAAGACGCGGCTACATCCAAGAAATTGTGTTGCAGGTTTATCGCAGCGATATCAAGCGTTTTAGTGCCGAACTGGAACGGGAAGAAGTTAAACTGGCTAAACTTAACATTCCAACTGCGATCGGCATTTTAACAGGTCTTAAAAATAATTCCGTGCCCCTCAAACAAATTCAAGAACAAGTGCAAGAAGTGCGAAAAAGAGATTTCGCTGGCGTGTCGTTCTTTTTCTACGAAAGTTTATCGAATTGGGCTAGCGAAACCCCCGAACAGCGCAATTATGCCTTGCAAGAATTCTTCCCCACAAAGATGCAGCGCCCGCCATCCGAACGTCGAATTTGAAACCTACGGTTAAAATGAGAAAAAGCATACAGCGCTTAGGAATTGTCATCTTATTTTTAAGCGCTTTCTTCACAATTGGCTATCTCACTCCCAGAAAGTGGGGAAATTACTCGCAAGCAGATTGCACAATCTCTCTATACATTTCCAACCAAGGCATCCACACCGAAATTATTGTTCCAGTTAAAAATGAATATTTTGACTGGAATCAATTTTTACCGCTAACAGAAATAGGGCGGGATGCCACTTCTGATTATAAATATTTATCTCTTGGCTGGGGAGATAGAGCTTTTATGCTGGAAACTCCCACATCAGAAAATATCAACCCAGTTACAGCTTTCAAGGCGCTATTTCTCCTTACTCCGTCTACCCTACACGTTCAAGGTTATCGGGTTGTCCCCCTAAATATTGAAACCAAATGTGTTAAAATTAGTGGGGCAAATTATCTGAGGCTGGTAAATTTTCTTAAAAACTCATTCCAATTAGACGCAGCAGGTAAGAAAATGAAAATTAGCTACGGCTACGGTAACAGCGACAGTTTTTATGAAGCAAAAGGCAGTTATTATATTTTAAGAACTTGCAACGAATGGACGGCCGAAGCTTTGCAAAAAGCCGAGGTCAATACTCCTTTATGGTCAACGCTGTCTTCGGCGATTATGTTTCATTTAAATAGCGGTTGCGAAGGTAAAAAATAAATGGTAATGAGTAATACAATTTTAGATTTTAGATTTTAGATTTTAGATTTTAGAA
This sequence comes from Microcoleus sp. F4-D5, assembly GCF_036704885.1. Classification (NCBI taxonomy): domain Bacteria; kingdom Bacillati; phylum Cyanobacteriota; class Cyanophyceae; order Oscillatoriales; family Microcoleaceae; genus Microcoleus; species Microcoleus sp. F4-D5. The sequence continues at coordinate 112,564 of NZ_JAUBSX010000012.1, forward strand.
TGCGGAATGAATGATTGTGTATGGGTTGGGAGATTGCCTAAAGTTGCATTCTTTTTTTTAACTGGTATAATTACCAATTTGAGGAAAAATTATGAATGTAATTCCAGCGATCGACTTATTGGATGGAAAATGCGTCAGATTGTATCAGGGAGACTACGCGAAGTCTCAAACTTTTAACGACAACCCCGTCGAAGTCGCCAGACAGTGGGTAAATGAAGGCGCAACCATGCTGCATTTAGTAGACCTCGACGGCGCCAAAGCAGGTCATCCAGTCAACCAAGCAGCCATTGAAGCGATCGTCCGATCCGTAGACGTTCCCTGTCAAGTAGGTGGCGGAATGCGCGATCGCGCCTCTGTTGCTGCTATCCTCAATTTAGGCGTCCGGCGCGCCATTCTCGGCACCGTTGCCGTCGAACAACCCCAATTAGTCGGCGAATTGTGCGCCGAATTTCCCACTCAAATTCTGGTCGGCATCGATGCCAGAAATGGTAAAGTTGCGACTAGAGGCTGGCTGGAAACTTCGGAAGTTTTAGCAACAGAATTGGCGCAAAAAATGGCAGAGTTAGGGGCTGCTGAAATTATTTACACCGACATTCACCGCGACGGTACTATGGAAGGGCCGAATTTGGAATCTTTGCGCGAAATTGCTAACGCTATTTCGATTCCGGTGATTGCTTCCGGTGGCGTTAGTTCGATCGCCGATTTGTTTAGTTTGCTGGCTTTGGAACCAATTGGTGTCAAAAGTGCGATCGTCGGTCGGGCAATTTATACCGGCGATATATTGCTAAAAGAAGCAATTCAAGCAGTCGGACAAGGGCGGTGGCAGGATGTACCGCCAGATTTTGATTCTTCAAGCTTTGCTTGATAGTCATGTCGAGTTAACAGGCTACCCAATATGTAACAGTTATCAATTTTCCGACTCACAGTCAACAGTCACCGTAGAATCGTCTTTCTTACCATCATCGTAACCATGTTTTTGAACCATACAATTACAGCTTTAAGTTCTGGGATGGCATCCCTAGTTGCTCCCATACCTTTATTAGCAACAGTCGAGGCAGAAAATTCGCCGATCGTCCTCAGCGGAGTTTTGCTCAGTTTGGTAGTGATTTATCTCGCCAGTAAATTAGGCGCGGAAGCGGCTAGAAACTTCGATTTTCCGCCGGTTTTGGGTGAACTTGTAGCAGGGGTAATTGTTGGCGTATCTGCTTTACACCTAGTCATTTTTCCCGAAGCAGGGCTGTCAGCCTCAGACTCAGGGATTATGACTGTTCTGCAATCGATTAATCATCTATCCCCTGCCGCCCTCACCAGTGTCTTTGAATCGCAGAGTGAAGTTATTTCAGTGCTAGCTGAATTAGGCGTGATTATTCTGCTGTTTGAAATTGGTTTGGAGTCGGATCTCAGACAACTAAAAGAAGTGGGGGTTCAAGCCGTCGTTGTCGCTTGTGTCGGCGTGGCAGTTCCCTTTGCCGTCGGTACCGTTGGCTTGATGATGCTGTTCCATACTCCAGCAATACCGGCGATTTTTGCAGGGGCAGCTTTGACAGCAACCAGCATCGGAATTACCTCCAAAGTTTTGTCGGAATTAGGACAACTCAAATCTAAAGAAGGTCAAATCATTGTTGGTGCGGCGGTGATTGATGATGTGCTGGGAATTATTGTCCTGGCTGTTGTCGCCAGTTTAGCGAAAACCGGTGAGATTGATGTTGTTAATGTCATCTATTTGATTGTCAGTGCAACTGCGTTTCTATTGGGTTCTATTCTGTTGGGCGGCATCTTCAACAAAAGCTTCACTGCGGTGGTGGATAAACTCAAAACTCGCGGCAATATAGTCATCCCGGCATTTATCTTTGCTTTCTTCATGGCTTTTCTGGGCAACGCAATTCATCTCGAAGCGATTTTGGGTGCGTTTGCCGCTGGCTTGGTGTTGGATGAAAGCGATGCCCGCAACGAGTTGGATGAACTGGTGAAGCCGATCGCGGATTTCCTGGTTCCCATCTTTTTTGTAACCGTGGGATCTCGGGCGGATTTGGGAGTTTTGAACCCAACAGTGCCGGATAATCGGGCTGGTCTTTTGATTGCTGCTTTCTTGATTGTGGTTGCTATTTTGGGCAAGCTGGTGACTGGTTGGGTGGTGTTTGGTCTGCGGGGAATCAATCGATTGGCGATCGGAGTGGGGATGATTCCTCGGGGCGAAGTCGGGTTAGTTTTTGCCGGCATCGGTTCGGCGAGTGGAGTTTTGGATAAACCGTTGGAAGTGTCGATTATTATCATGGTGATTCTGACGACTTTTTTGGCTCCACCTTTTCTGCGGATTGCCTTTGGCAATACAGTAGAGCCTCCAGCTAGCGAAGAACCTTCTAGCGAGCAAATCGTTTGATATCAATTCCGGTAACACTCCTGATGATGGGGAGTGGCGAGTGGTCCGCGATCCGTGGGGGAAGGGGGAATTATTGACCTTGACTTTATCATTGCCATCCAACCGGAAACGATATGATTGAAGGAATTTGACTCTGGGCGATCGACTAATTTAAAAACACAAATGTCGATCGCCCAAATTGTTTTACCCGTAATATCGTGTCCGGTCGATTCCCTCCGCTTCGCTTCGCCCTTCATCAGGTCGGGTCTCCCCTCACCAACAATACCTTCCAACAATCTCCAATCTCAAAAACCCGCCCCGACCGGGATATTACAGTTAATCGATCGCACGCAATCTCAAGCTTACTCCCGGGAGCATCTCATATTTGTAAAAACACTTCTTCTGGCTGCTTCCTTCTGACTCTTTCCCCGCAGCAAGAGAGCCTCGGGCCTCCTATTTCTAGCTTGGCTGCTTTCCTTGAGATGCTCCCCTAGGGATGTTTCCTAAGTCCTAATTTAGATAAATCAGTTAATTCCATAATGATATCCGTTTTCAAACTCAGCGTTAAATCTTTGAGAGCATTCGCGATCGCCACTTGAGAAGTAGGTATTTGTTCAATTAATTGCAGCAGGATATCCCCATCACAATAGTACGCCGCATCATGCATTTGCTGTAACCATTCGGGGGGCATCATTGCTAAAGCATCTCCAGACAATTCAACCCTCGGCAGTGAACCAGACTCTTCAGAGGTAACGGGCGGGATGCGATTTGCTTGATTCTCGTCTCGCGGCAGTATCTCCGTTAACACTTGTAATAACTGTGCGATCGTGTAAGGTTTTAACAAAAATGTTTTGACATTAGCCTTTAATGCCAGCTTTCTGTTAGGAAGGAGTCCGCTAGTTGCAATGATATTCACCCCAGGATTAATTTTTTGCAACTCGCGCATTGCGGAAACACCATCTAGGTTGGGCATCATCACATCCATTAAAACCACACTAATTTCCTGTTGATGTTCCCTGTAGAGTTCGATGGCTTCAAGCCCATCACTAGCGAGTATTGTTTTGTAGTTATAGTTTTCTAGAGAAGCCTGTGTTATCTCTCGAATATAGGTTTCATCATCAACAATTAAAATCAACTCGCCCTTACCTGTAGGCATTGCTTGTTCTACAGTTGTGAGGCTCACTTGTCCCTCTACCGCTGGTAAGAAAACCTGAAATTTCGTACCCTTACCCAACTCGCTATAAACCTTGACAAAACCGCCATGATTTCTGACAATCCCCATTACTGTTGATAATCCTAGCCCTGTTCCTTTGCCAACTTCCTTGGTAGTGAAAAAGGGGTCAAAAATTCGGTTTAACAATTCTGGCGGAATACCAATTCCTGTATCGGCGACCGTCACAGCCACATAACAGCCTGCTTTTGCTTCCAAATTCAGCAGGACATCACCTTCATCCAATGAGCGATTTTCGGCCGAGACGGTCAAACTTCCTCCTGATGGCATGGCATCCTTAGCGTTAATCATCAGATTCATAAATACTTGGTGTAGCTGGGTAGCATCGCCCGAGATTGTCCATAGTTCCAGTGCGGGAATTTTAGTCAAAATAGTTATTGATTTGGAAAATGTTTGTTTAGCAATCCCGATCACTTCTAGGAGCAAATATCCTACTTGTAATATTACATATTCACCCTCCGTTGTTCGACTAAAAATAAGAATTTGCTTGACCAACTCAGCCCCACGTTTAGCACTCCCCGAAAGGAGTCTTAACAGTCTTTGTGTCGGTTCATTCATATTGGTAATTTTGAGAGGAAGCAGTTGACTAGCTCCCAAAATCGGAGTGAGAATGTTATTTAAATCATGTGCAATTCCACTTGATAACGTTCCCAAACTCTCTAATCGCTGGGCATGGTAAAACTGTTTTTCAAGTAGCTTTTTTTCAGTGATATCAGTATTAACAACGAGGATAGATCCGGCGGCTTGAAAAAAGTGCTCTTTTATCAGTGTTTTACGACTTTCTACGATTATATTCTTACCTGTTTTAGTAAGTTGATCTATTTCCCCATGCCAACTGCCTTGCTCGGTAGTGATTTTGAGAGGCTCAGTTAGTTTACACTGTTGATTAAATAAGGTTTGAGTTTTCTGACCTATAACTTCTGCTTCTTCCCAACCATATAAACGTTCAGCTCCTTTATTCCAAAATAAAATACGATCTTCTAAATCCTTTACAAAAATGGCATCACTCGTAATATCGATTAAGGCTGCTTGTTCCGCAATTTTTTGCTCTGTTTCTTTACGTTGGGTAATATCGGTAATAATTTCTAGGCCCACCCAACAATCTTGTTCTCGATCCCATTCAGCAACATAGTTTGAGGCAAGCCATCGCATCTTGCGATCGCCATGCAAAAACCGATATTCGACAACACCAGAGCGCCCTAATTGAATATTTTCGATCAATGAGGCGAGCATTTTTTCTCGATCTTCGGGCAATATATTCGCTATGATTAAGGCAGAATCTGCTTGCACAGCTTCTAAGCTATAGCCAAAAATCAGTTGAGTTCCGCCTGTCCAAGAATCAATCTCTAAAGTACCATCAGTCAAAAGACGAAAATTTTTAATAACGGCGAGCGCGCTGTTGAGAATGTGACTGAGTTTCGCAGCTTCTTTTACTTTAGATTCTGTAAAATCAGTCACAATGATACTATTAACTAAAATCTCCTCTATCTGAAGTTGTTTAAACGATAATTTAACAGGTACTTCCTTATTTCCCGTTGCTGGGATCAAAGACATTTCTTTAGTGAAAGTTTGTTCAGGCTGAACCTGCTGCAAAAGTAGTAAAAATGCTTTTTTATAGTGGGGCGCAATAAAGGTTTCAAATTGAGAGCCTATCAGATTGTTTAAAGGACAATTTAAGAGTTCTGAGAGTCGCTTATTACAGTACAAAATTAAACCTTCAGAAGATACAGTAGCTGCTCCTTCGCCCATTTGTTCCACTAAACACTGATAAACATAATCTGCCCCCTGAAGCGTAAAAACTCGCTCTCCTCGCTCCGTAGAAACAACAACAGCATCAACTTCCCCACTAGCAATCGCCTGCAACGTTTCTTCCGCTACATATAGGCGTTCCTGCACATCTGCCAATTCTCGATGTAGGGTTTCGACTTCTTGGCTCATTTTTTCAACAGGGGTGAGAGAATCCTTCATTATTTTGCTCTCCAATTATTTTTTAGGCAGAAGATTAAGACCAATTAAGACTTTTTCTGTATTCGATAAATTGCCAATCATCTTTTGTAAGGGCATAGGCAACCTTTTGATCAAGGTGGGAACAGCCACAATGTTCTCCGAAATAAGAGTTTCTCTCTGTTGATAAATATCAATCACTTCTAGCTCATAACGCCCTTGGAGATGTTCCTCACAAATCTTTTTGATGTTTTGCAACGCCGTCACCGATTGGAGCGTTGTACCTGAAACATAAAGACGTAGGATATAATGCTGTTCCTGCGATGCGGACAAGGACTGTTCAAAAACTTCTGTGGTTGTTTCATTAACATCTTCGGAGCCACTCATTGTTAGTACCTCTGTCTCGAGTTATTATTCATCGAGTAAACAAATAATTTGCAGCCCTAGCAGAACTTTTTCAGTATTTGACAAATCACCAATAATCTTTTTAATCGGTTCTGGTAATTGTCTAACGAGAGTCGGTAGAGCGACGATGCTGTGTTCTATGGCGAGATGGGGATCTTGACTTAAGTCAATAATTTGAATGGTATATTGACCCTGAAGATATTCATCACATATCTTCTTCAAATTGGAAAAAGCCAGCAAAGATTTAGGTGTTTGTCCCGCCACATATAATCGCAGTTGCCAAATAGCTGACCCTTGTGTGTTAGCGGCCTGTGACAAATTATCTGTTTTTAAATTCTTTTTCATTTGTTTTATCCTTAGAGATATATTTTAGGGATTCAAATGACGTAACCTTCCCATAGAAGCTCGATTCTCCAGTACCGCGTTTTCTTCCTCTTGTTCTTCTTTAATCAGCAAATCAAACTCCGCATCTCGATTCAGCAATTGCATTTGTAGAGCATTTATCTGAGCTTGTAAGACTTTTTTCTCTTGCTCGTGCTCGCGTTTTTTGAGTTCAAAATTATGTCGGCGTTTTTTATAGGTAGATTTTTCCTTTAGTTCTTGATTGAGTCTTTCCGTTCCTGTTAATACCTGGCCCTCTCCCAAGTAAACCTCGACCAAGTTTACGCCTTCATCGGTGATGAGAAATTCCCGTACTTGATTGGAATGCTTCATGCCGCGAGATTTGAGAGCATAGAGAATCCGATTGCGCTCCCCATTCACCTTGAGCGTTTGGAGCTCTAACCAAGTATCCATCAGAGAGGAAATACCCATTTCTGTCTGTTCGTGGTCCTGGTGAGCATTACCGGGCGTTAAATCTGTCAATAAAATAGTGATTCCTTGGCTCTTTAAATAGTCAATCAAACGCAGAAAAAAGCTTTTTGTTTGCATAAAGCTTCCACTCAAAATGAGATTGCTCATCGGATCGATGACGATCGTGCTTGGTTGAAATTTTTTGACCCAGCTATGGATTGCAAACAAACGCATTTCTAAATTGTAGTTAGTGGGACGTACCGCATCAAATTGCAATAATCCCTGCTGTACGTAGGGGGCTAAGTCCAGACCAATCGAGTTCATATTGCGGATAATTTGTTGAGGGGATTCTTCTGTGGCGAGATATAAACACCGTTCGCCTCTGTGGCAGGTTGCTTTGGCAAAATAAGATGCCAGCGTTGTTTTCCCCGTTCCACCCCTGCCTGTGACAAGAATACTGCTACCCCGATAGTAGCCCTGCCCGCCAAACATTTCATCAAGTTGCGCGACCCCCGTTGAGATGCGCTCATCAGAAACCACATGGTCTAATTTTAATGAAGTAATGGGTAAGATCGAAATGCCATTTTCTTCAATTAAAAAAGGATATTCATTATTACTGTGACGAGAGCCGCGATACTTGACAATTTGAAGGGTTCTTGTGGCTATTTCTTGAAACGTTTTTTGATCTAATTTGATCACACAATCCGAAACGTATTCTTCTAAACCTTGACGGGTTAAGCTGTGTTCTCCTTGCTCCCCTGTGATCGCGGCTGTCACACCTTGGTCTTTTAACCAATGAAATAAACGGCGTACTTCTGCTCGGACAATGTTGGCATTGCCTAAACCAGCAAACAAGACTTCGATCGTGTCTAAAAGCACCCGTTTAGCGCCAATTTTGTCGATCGCATAGCCTAGACGAAGAAATATGGCTTCTAGGTCATATTCTCCTGTTTCCTGAATTTCGTTGGGGTCAATATAAATATGATCTATGAATATTTTCCCTTCAGCAATTAACTGATTTAAATTCCACCCTAAAGAGGCGACGTTTTTGGTAATTTCTGATGCAGTTTCTTCAAAGGTGATTAAAACGCCTGGTTCTCCGTACTGCGTTGCTCCGCGCACGAGAAACTCCACACCAAATAAGGTCTTACCGGAACCCGCTGACCCGCAGATTAAGGTTGGTCGGCCTTGGGGCAAGCCTCCACCTGTGATTTCATCGATTCCCTGAATTCCCGTTGGGCATTTGGATAATTGTAACTCTTTAATTTTCTCCATAAACCATTAAAAAAATTTTTTTTGATCTGAGTTATATAAGAAACGCACAACTATCATGTGACACTTTAGGAGCTTGTGCTCTTATCTTGATGGTCTAAATATAATCAACAATAGCACATTTTCTCACTTAAGTATCCATAGCTTTTCGTTTCTTAATGAATCGTAAGTAGGTGGCAAATTACATCGTGGCAATTGATACAAAACAGGCAATAAGTTGTTGTGCATCTAGATTGTCTATTGTATTACAGAGGGAGAGGGGGGAGAGGATTTGACAATTTTTGATAGGTATAGAAATATACAATTTAAATGCACAATAACTTATTGCCTTTCTATAGAGCCAATTTGATATATTTTTATGCTGTAGTTAGTCTTTGGAGCATCAGCCTAATAACCCACATTCGGCACCCTCAACTGGCACGCACTGGACTGGGTGGCTCCACTCATTCGATCGCACACCCCGGCCGCTCGTAGAAATACCTCGCCCACCGCTAGCGATCGCACTCGCTTGCGTTGTAGGTTCTTTGACATAGAGGCTTTGCGCGTCAAAGATGCTCGCTTGATGTAAAAAATGTTCTCACCACCAACATCAGAGCGATCGAGCACAATGTAAAACGAAGTACGATTGCGCTGCATTCTGCGACGCATTATTGGCAACAAAACTCATCATTTCGCTACCGTAAAAAACCGATAAAAATAGTGTAAATTTAGGTGGTGCCTCGAAGGAGAAAATTCAGAACTACCTATGATTCAAACAACAGAGAGCGCCGTTGATAACCTCGACCATCTAGGGCTAATAGCTGGTCTAACTGACGAAATAGGGATCGTCCAGAGAATCAACGAGTTAGTCGAGGAAAAACCAGGCGAAATCGTCAGTCCGGGCTTAGTAGTTACAGCAATGATTGTCAACGGGTTAGGATTAGCTTCCGCCCCATTATACTTATTTCCCAAATTTTTTGCAGGCAAAACAACAGAACATTTAATTGGAGCAGGTATTCAAGCATCACATCTAAACAAACACCGTTTAGGTAGAGTATTAGACCAAATCTATTTGGTAGGAAGCAATCAAATATTTACAACTATTGCCGCTGCTGCTCAAAAGTTTGAGATAAAAACAGAGACAGTTCATTTAGACTCAAGTTCCTTTCACCTACATGGTAAATATGAATCAGAGTTACCATCTGTATCGTTTGCTAACTCTCAAACGGATAGCGATCGAGCCGATAGTAAGCTGTTGCACATTTAAACTGTGATACAAGGATTGCCCTTATTTTTGATTTTGCGACCCCATTTAATTATTAATTGCCCTTTATTTAAGAGGATCTGCAATAAATACTCTAGCTCTTCAGCAGTTTTTCAGCTTGCAGTTAACAGTGCTGGAGTTAAACGTTCGGTAACTAAAAGTTGGAAAACTGGGCAATAATTGAATTTAGAAATAACCGCTGAAACTGCCAAACTAACTAGATAAAATTTGAAACGTTATATCGAATTGATACCGATCGCAAAACACCTCTCGCCGCAGCCATTTCAGCCAGAACCTGCGCCAACCGCCCCATGAAAAAGTACCTCAACCTCGCTAGCGCCCTCATCGCTTCGTTTCAACCCAAATCCCGAAATTCCCAAATCGACGCCTGCGGTCAATCCCCGCTGACTCAGGAACAGCAGCAAGCCCTGATGGAATCCTTGTTTGCCAGCTTGACGGGTGTTGGGTACTCCGGCAAAGCTCACCTGATCTGGGATGGCGGGCAGGACAGGGAACGGGAGATATTCACGGCATTGATGAGAAACGAACCCATCTTCCTGTACCGCTTGGGAACGCGACCCACTCCAACAGTTGAGGGATATGTTTGGCGGCTGATAGGGGAACATCCCAGCTTGCGGCTGTACCAGTTGGAAGTCGAAGCTGAGGCAGAGTGAAGGCGACCGGCAGCCATACCGCGCGGATATAGTGTTATTTACGGTACGCATAAAAGTTACGGACTAACGTTTTTTCAAAATCTTTCTCACATTCCGAGGTTTTATTGTGGCGATCGAACTTTCAAGCTTAACGTTTACCAACCGCGCTGATATTGTCCCCGCATCTGGGGTGGAGCAAATACTCAACACTGGCACCGCCAATACTCTTGCCGGCAGCGACAAAATCACTGGCTACACGGAGAACAGTATTGGCAGCCTGCAGAACGAGCTCAGCGGCATTTACAACAGCGGCACGCTCAATACCGCTGAAGGCAATGACGAGATCGCCGGCACTGGAAACAGTACCGGCAACACCGGGAACAGTCTCAGCGGCATATACAGCAGCGGCACTATAGATACCGGCGACGGTAACGATACAATCGCGGGTACTGGCAGCGGGTACGGCATAGTTGTCAGCTACAGGGGCACCGTAGATACAGGAAAAGGCAAAGATACAATCGCTGGCATTGCTTCCTACGGCACAGGCATCCTCAACAATTCCGTCTTAAGCACCAGTGAGGGTAACGACCTAATCACTGGCAGCGGAACTAGCTACGGCATATCCAGCAGCGGATTGCTCGATACTGGGAGCGGCAGCGATACAGTTATCGGTACTGCCACTGGTGAGGGCGACGGCATCCGCACTACTGGCAGGACGATCCTCGGTGATGGCAACGACACAATTACTGGCACTGCTACCGGAGTTCTGGGCAACGGCATCCGAATGAGCGGTACCATCGATACCGGTAGCGGTAACGACCTAATCACTGGCACTGGCACCAAAGACGGTCTCTCGAACTTTGTCGGTATCCTCGATACCGGTGACGGCAACGACACAATTACTGGTACTGGCACTAGATTTGGCATCTACAACCAGGGCACCATCAGTACCGGTAACGGCAACGACTCCATTATTGCCGAGGGAGGCTTTGAGATAGGCTTGTCGGACGAGAGCGGCCTCGTGCTTTTAGGAAACGGTAAAGACTACCTCAAGGGTTTTGGTAGGGGTTACTACCGGGGCGGCAGCGATAAAGATACGCTGGAATTAACGTCAGGAAGTTATACCGTTGGAATATCGGGAACGGAGGTGAATTTCACCAAGGGCAGCAGCGTTATGAGAACTTTCGAGTTTGAAAAACTCATCGCCGGGAACACGGCGTATGACTTGAGCAGTTTGACCGACGGTCAAACAATTGTTGTCGCCTAGCAATCTATTTAGGCCCAGAAATAGCGAAGCTCTCACCCGGCGCGAAGCAGCAAGTCAAACCCTTACTAGATAAAGGTTTGAGTGCCTAATACCTTTTTGGTTCAACAAGCCGCGCCATCTACCAACAACTGCTCATTCAAATCCAACCGGAAACTTCCATAAGGATTAATGTGTCCTGACAGCTTCGCTATTTCTGGGCCCGTTAGGGGAATTCCCATAACGCCGATCGGCCCTCGGAAGCTGCCGATCGCTCAAAACATCCCATCAAGTAAATCGGTAACGTCCCTTTGGTCGCACCCCCGGTTGTCGTCATACACCATCAGGGTATTTAAATTCTTTTGCCTGCTTAACTTCTTCACTTTTCTTACATCCCCGTCCGTTGCGTCCAGTCCCGCCGCGATAGCTGAATGCCTGATGCGGTGAGGTGACATCTGTTTTCTGATACCAGCATTCTCGCTATGGCGGATAATCATCTTGCCGAGGCCGCAGCCGGACTGCCGATGACCCGTGTTGGCAAAGTTAAGCGCGGCAAACAGCGGAGCATCTTGAGAGGAATTGCCGTCCCTAGCTTCGAGCCAGTCGGCGATCGCCTGAACAGTCGCTTCAGAAAGCGCCGCCTTTTTACCCTCTTGCCTTCTGCGGTAATTATCATTCTTTCTTTTTCAATATCTATATTTAGACATATTGACAAAATTTGCTCTTTTTTAACTTGTTAGCAATGAGGAGACACAGGTATGCTTTAGAGCAAAGCCTACACAGGAAAAACAATGAACCTCAACTTTAACCAAGCCCAGCAAAAAATTCAAAACCCAGAAGTAGAAATGACCTGTGGACTGGAGGAAATGTCAGACGAGGAACTGTTGCAAATAAATGGTGGGGTTACAGTACAATTGGAACTTGAGTCAGATGAGCTAAATTTAGTAGAGGCTGGTGTGTTGGCGAGGTTTGGGAGATTGGGACTGGGACTATAATCAAAACGACATTTATTCTGTAGCGACTTGTGTTACATCCTACCGCCCTAATCATTTGACAGAACTTTCTAGTAAGCTGCAATAAGCTTTTGCTAGTTCATACAAGTTAAACCCCTACCAACCACTGGTAAGGGTTCTATTTTAGGGTTAATAAACTTGTTTTAAATCTTTTGTTTTTCCGATAAAAAAGCCCAGAAATAGTGAAGCTGTCACGAGGTGCAAACTAGATTTAGGTTGTACGAATAATATATTTTTTGGTAAGGATTCAGGTCAAAAATATTTCAGAGACACAAATAAATGTGGTAATGTAGTCAAACGAGTAAACAACCAGAGTTACCAGCACTGAAAATCGAAATAATTGAGCAGTGGAGCCATGAGAAACTGGTCAGACTTGTGCTGAATCAACAGAAGCTGATTGAAAAATTACAACAAGAACTCGAACAACTCAAAGAGAAACAGCCGAGCGGGAGCATCCCAGTTTGGCAGCCAGTATAAATACTCAAAGACTTAGCAAGCAAGTTGATGGCAGAATAGAAAGCAAATAAATTACCATCACCCCAAGTCAATATGACGCCAGAACAACGGCAGAAGATCAAAATAAATCTCCAAGAAATAGCCGATATTTTTTATCAGAATACCCCGCCAGACAATCTACAAAGCTTTGAATCTATCGAACTGACTGTCAGAGAGCAAATAGTAAAGACAGTAGCACCAGAAATTAGCAGTTTTTTTTTACTCAGCAGGAGGAACTGCTTCAGGGAGAAAAATAACCATAAAAAGTTGCGCGCGTAGAAATCACTCTCTCGAGTAAGCAAGCTCAAAGTTTGGGGTGAATTCGGGAAGTCGCCTGAGTCCTAATAGGCGAGAAATGTTGTTTATTATTAGTGGGAAATGAATCATTTGCCAATGCTGAGAGAGACTTAAAAATGTTAACAGGAATTTATGTGCCTCACAGTACACAACATCGGCTATTAGGGCGTTATAAATTCCCTAAACCTGAAGTTACCGAGCAAGTAAAAGCATGTTCGTATAGACGGAGGAAACGTCATACTGAGAACTCATAAAGGAGAAGAAAGTGTCTGGAGGAATTATCAGGCAGTTAAGGTACATCGCCTTTGTAGGGGCAGCTTTTTTCCAAAATAATCCAGATTTAGTGGCATGGGTAAATAGCCAACCTCAAAGTGAATCGATAACCTGCTTGGGAGATGGTCATGATGGAGTGTGGAATCTGTTTAATCAAATAGGGAGTAGAGAGCTTGCGAAGAGAGGTACTAGATTGGTATCAGGGGAATAGAAAATCTAAACCGAGTAGGAGGTTCGCTCAAACGACTGAAGAGAGCGCAGAATCAACTGTGGCAAGGGTTAACAGTAGAAGCTATAGCTGAATTTGTAGGAGTTGCGAGTTCAGGGAGTGAAAAGTTTCAGAAATATCTGCGAAAACATCAGTCAAGAATCCCAAATTACCAGAATTATCAACAGCAGGGTATTGACATTGGTTCCGGAGCTGTAGAGTCTTTAATTAAACAGATTGGAGCAAGAATTAAGATTGTAGGTGCACAGTGGAACGAAAAAAATGTGCCTCAAATTTTAAGACTGAGATGTGCATATTTAAATAACCACATTAAACTCAGTATTTCTGCTTAGTTAAAAGGCGGGATGCTCCCGGATATCGATGATTTTTTCGGTATGAACTCTGGCTCCGTTTAATAGTCCTAAGTCGGTCGGATAACTAATATCGGCGGGTGCACAGGTTGCATCTACGATTAGTTTACCGCGATTAGCTGACTTATTTTTGGGGTCCGAATTCTTTTTTTTGTGGGCGATCGGTGGTTTATCGAATTTTCTCTATCGTGCGCTCGTTCACTTTATTGATTAGGTTCGCGCCCATACGTTGGCGAAAGTGTACTAATAGTGATGGGTCGAATAGCAGTTCATTACTGTATGCTAATTAACCGATAAAGTATTGTAGGTAAGGGTTTTCACGGATTTGTTCTACTGTTTCACGCGAGCTGATACCCAGTTTTTGTTTGATGATTAATGCCCCCAATGCCATCCGAAATGATGCAAGCTGGCGCGCCCTTTTCTGTAGGAAAGTTTTTAGCAGAATATGCTTCAAATTCATGCCAAGGTATCAGTTCTGCCATTTTTACCCAACGGTTGTCTGCTGACAACTTTCCCCGAAGGGCAGTTCAAATTCGGATGGGAGACTATAAGCAAGCTCAAATTTTTGGTACACTGTCGTAGATGGTGATGCACGGGTTTTGACCTATTTCACCAGCCAATCTTGCACTTTACTCTCGATCGCACGCTTTCTTAACCCAGCCCACCTAACACGCGATCGATATATTCAGCAAGCCCTAGGTAAACGATTCAAGCTGTGCGTTAACTTCTGATAACTCAGCATTACGCTCTCTCACCCGCTCTTCCAAAGTTTCATTAAATTCCCGCAAAGCAAGTTCAGCTTGCTTGAGTTCCGTAGCATCTTCAACCAATCTCTCAATGGTACTTTCACCTTCTGCGCTGTAGAGATATTGAGTAAACCGAATCCATTTTACTCGACCGTATGACAAAGGAAATGTAATTTCGACGTTTTGAGATCGAGACTCCTGTGAATCTAGCGATTGCAAAAACAATTGCTGCCGATATATGCCTTGGACATCTGCTAAATTGCTGGCATCAAACCAGCGCAAAAAAGCTTGATTGCTTTCCAAAAGCTTGCCCTCGGAAGTCGCTCGAAAAACTCCGACATTTAAGCGTTCTAGCAGAGAATTAAGTTAATTTTCCAGTCGGGCGACTCGTTTTCAGGCGGCAGCTCTATCGAGCACTGCGCGAACCGCAACGCAAAGGCGGACGTAGTGCTTCGGCGACTTGATAATGTAGTCGTCCAATCCTGATTTCATCGCCTCTACAGCAATTTATTCATTGCCAGTATTCGTAAACATTACAATCGGACATTGTGGATAACTGGCTTTGATAGTTTTAAGCACATTTAAACCGTTCGTCCAGCGTAGTTGGTAGTAGGTAATTACCACATGGAATCCGCCTCGTTTCAGTCCTTCCCCGAATAATCTATCGCCACAAACTTCCGTTATTTACAATTGCGATAATTGCCGCTCTAACTCGCGTTTGACGAGCAGCCGATCCGTTGGGTTGTCATCAATTACCAGAATGTGTACCACTTTAACAATTGATAATTGGGCTGTCAAATTGAGTGCGGATCGATCGCTTATAAAAATGTTAAAGGTCGCCCCTTTAAGATGATAGAGGACGGGCTTCCTGACTAGAAACTTAATTTGCTCCTTACCAGGAAGAGCCTCGTAACGAAAAACGAGCAAGAAAAACCGGGGAACCGCCACTACAAACCAGAAAATTCTCTAGGTTCTGGCAGTTCGGTATAGTTGAGCCAATACTCGCTAAAACTCTGCATCATTTGCAACAAAGAAGCAAACCCGACCGGTTTAACCAAATAAGAATTTACCCCTAAATCGTAAGCTCGCTTGACATCAAGTGTTTGCCTAGAAGAAGTAAGCATAACCACCGGCAAGCGTTTTAGTTCAGGCTGCTGCTTCAGCCAAACCAGAACTTCGTGACCGGAGCGCCTGGGCAATTTCAAATCTAGTAAAATTATCGCAGGTAAAGGATAGCGATCGCGATCGCTGTATTCTCCCTCACCATTTAAATAAAAAACTGCTGCATCTCCATCTCGGACAATTTGCAGTGAAGTATTAGTAAAAATCTGATTGCGAAAAGCCCGCTGCATCAACAAAATATCAACGGGGTTATCTTCCACCAACAAAATCGTCTGCGTTTGCGTCATGCTTCCTCAGTTGTATCCAAAATCGACTGCCCTGTCCTAATTGAGATTCCACCCCTACTTGACCGCCCATGCGATCGATCCCTTTTTGTACAATAGCTAATCCTATACCAGTTCCGGGGTAAGACTCGATACCGTGGAGCCGTTCAAAAACCCGAAAAATGCGTTTTTGGTGTTCAGCAGCAATACCGATGCCGTTGTCTTCTACCCACAGACGGATGATGGGGACTGGTAATTTGTCACTGGTAATCAGTAACTGAGAATGCTCCCATTGTCCCACTCTTGCTCTTTGCAATTCTCCCGCTGTTGGGCTATTTGTCTCTCCCTCTTGAGGTAGCTTAATTTCCTCAGCCCAAATCTGCAATTGGGGAGGTCTGCCTTCCACAAATTTTATAGCATTAGCCAGCAGATTTGCGATTACTTGAACTAAAGTAACGCGGTGGGCAATTATTGGAAACAAAGGCGGTCTAACAGTGATTTGAGCGCCGCTAGATTTAGCGTCGGCTTGTACCATAGCAATTGCGTCGGCGACAGCAGATTCTAACTCTAAAACTTGCAGCGATAACTCAGCACGGCTCAGGCGGCTGTAAGCTAGCAAATCTTGGATCAATACTTCTAATTGTTGCCCCGAATTAACAATTTGCTGGGCGTATGCTTGACCGAGCTCGTCGAGGATGTCGCGGTAATCTTCTAATAAAGCTTCAGCTAATCCCTGCATTCCCCGCAGGGGAGCCCGCAAATCGTGGGCGACGGTATAGGTGAAAGATTCTAATTCTTCGTTAGCTGCTTGAAGTTGAGTGGTGCGGAGTTCTACTCGCCGTTCTAAGGTAGCGTTGAGCATCCGAATTTCTGCTTCTGCTTGTTTGCGCGCAGTTACGTCAATGGCGGTACTAATTACTAAACTTCTGCCGTCGGAAAGCTTGCCTAAAGGTGCGGAATAAAAGTCCCAAATTCGACTTTCGCCGTTGGCTGTGGCAATCATATATTCGCCTTCTGAGATGCGCGCGTTTAATTGGTGCAGCCGCTCGATATCTGCCTGCACTAGCGATTTGCGGCTGTGGTAAGCTTTTTCTATCCAATCTTCTATTGTGGGTATTTCTGAGTATTCGTAGCCTGAGAGTTCTGTCCAAGCGCAGTTAATTTGCAAAACTTCTCCGTTTTCAGCGTGCAGCATAATGGGCAGCGGTGCGTTGATAATGGCGCGGCGGAAACGTTCTTCTGTTAATTGTAGGGAGAGGCGATCGCATTCTAGCTGTTCTAAGAGTTGATTTTGCTTGATTTCGGCATTGTCGCGCAAAGTTCGATCGCGCTTCACCAAATAGTAAACCAACACCATCAACAGGAAGTTTACTAATACCATTTTTCTAAAGATGTGCTAGAGATAAAGAATGTAAGATCCAAGACCATCCTGTGAGAAAACCAATGAC
>NZ_JAUBSX010000013.1:0-34332 GCF_036704885.1 Microcoleus sp. F4-D5
TAGATTTTAGATTTTAGATTTTAGATTTTAGATTTTAGATTTTAGATTTTAGATTTTAGATTTTAGATTTTAGATTTTAGATTTTAGATCGTATCCGTTTGATTTGGAAGTTTATCTGATGAAGTTTTGTAGGGGCAGGTTCGCCCAGATATTTGATAAGTACAGACAAATTATATAAACCCGCCCCTATAATTGGGATGCAACCGGATTTGATATTAGTTTAAATTCTTCAATCTAAAATCCAAAATTTAAAATTCTGTTAAAGCCATCCCCGCAGCCGATAAACGATTAAGCCGATGTATTCTTTCAAAGCTTTAGTTGACTGGTTTAAATGATAGGTATCCGGCAATAAATCTAAGGCGACTGCTTGCCAATTGCTTTGGGATGCTGCGATATCCTGCTGCGTTATCTGGAAGTCTGTTGGTGCGGCAATTGCTTTTATTCCCTGACGCTGAAAAATTAAGAGCGATCGAGTCATGTGCATCGCCGATGTCACTAGCAAAACCGGCCCTTTTATAGCTTTAGCATCTAAAATTTTGCGCACGTTGACGGCATTTTGATAAGTGTTATTTGAATCGGGGTCTTGCAGAATTGCTGATGCCGGTACACCCATTGTTTGGGCAATTTCTGCCATGTCTGCCGATTCGGGAGGCCCGCCGCCTTTCCAATCTACTCTACCGCCGCTGAGAACTAACAGGGAAGCTTTGCCTTGCTTGTAAAGTCGGGAACCGTACATTATTCGATCGCCCGCTTCCGCTAATTCTATCCAAGGACGGGGAGGTAAAGCTGCTTTGACACCGCCGCCCAAGACGATTATCGCTTCAGCTTGGGGGAGTTCGGCGGTTGGTAAGTTTTGCCATTCGAGCGATCGAACTAACGATTTTGAAACCCAACCGCTACTTCCGAGGAGTAAAATAATTAGAGCCACAGCAATTGGCGCCGCCGCCCATTTCGGACGCTTCCAAAGTGTGATTAAAGCTGCCATCATTAACAGGCAACTCAATCCCAAAGGATAAATAAACAGCGGCAGAAATTTCGATAGAAATACAAACATTCAATTGGAAATTTGGCATTTGGAACTTATACGATCGCGTAGCCGAAGTATTGAGTATTGGGACGAAGATGATTCGTGACTGTTAACTAAATGACTAATGACTAAAGCTAGCGACGATCCTCTGGTCCTGATAACCAGCCAAACAATGTAGCAGCTTCACGCCTAGAAGTCTTGCTATATTTATGGCCGTCCGTCTGCACTACTTCTTTATTGACGATAGCATCCGAGGTTGTATCTTTGGAACGTTTATTCGGGTTTAGTAGTAGTTCGTTGTGCCACCAAGCGACAATTAAACCGGCTGCCACGCCGCCTAGGACACCAAGACCGAGACTCACGGGCAGCGTACATCCTACTAAGCGAAACCCAACGGTAAACAACACAAACCATATCAGCGCGGGGCTAAACCCCTTGGAGTCTCCGGTAAATTTTGGCATGAGCTGCAAGTTGTGTTTGTAATAACACAGAAAGATATTGACAATATTAGCAGACAATCAAATTGGCAAGGGCGATCGCTCTGCAACTACTCCCCACAAATCAAGTTTAATTGTACCTCTAAGTCTTGCGCGGTATCTACAATGTTTACAGAAATTTGCTCTAATTCTGTCAAAGGTTCAAAAGCTGCTTCCTGCGAACTCAATAGTTCTGCCGTCGCGTCGGCAATATCGCCCCGGCGCTGTTGCAGCCGTTCTCGCAATACTTCAATTGGTGCGGTGCAGTAAATATTTTGCAGGGGCAAGCCGTGGGATTGAGCCTGATTAATTGCATCCGTTCTCAAGTTTTGGCGATCGAACTTGGCATCTAAAATCACATCCCAACCTCGGTCAGCCAGCATTATCCCCAACTCTAACAATCTACCGTAAGTCTGCGCCGTCATTTCATCCGAGTACAAATCTTGCCCCCCGCGTTCATTTAAAGGAATTCCGCCTAAATGTTTGCGAACTGCATCGGATCGAATGTGGATTGCCCCAGTGCGGCCAGCCAAATATCGAGCCGCTGTACTCTTGCCAGAACCCGACAAACCCGACATCAAGGTTAACTTTCCCCGGTGGGGTTGTGTGTATTCCCAAGCCAGTTTATAGTAATGAGCTGCTGTCTGTGAAATCTCTGCTTTTTGGGCAGTTGAAATAGCGGCATCGTCCAGCATTAACGAAGTTACTTTCGCTCTAACATAAGCTTGACGGCTCAAATACAGAGGCAACAGTTGCAGTCCTTCCCAATCCCCTGTTTGTTCGATGTAAGTATTGAGAAAAGCATTGCCCAAGTCTCTGCGCCCGCGCGATTCCAAATCCATTACTGTAAAAGCCACATCGTACATGACATCAACAAAGCGAAAAGGCTCGTTAAATTCAATGCAGTCGAACAGCAAGATTTTATCTTGCCACAATGCTATATTCCGCAAGTGCAAATCTCCGTGGCACTCGCGAATTTTATTATTGGCAATTCGCAGGTTAAATAACTCTTGATTTTCCGCAAAAAACGCATCAGTATAATCTTTAGTTTCCTGATATTGTCTCTCAGTCTGCGGCCCGCCGATATATTTTTGCGAAAGCAGGTAATTGTTCTCTATGGCTTGGCGAATCTGACTGACTTCGCCAAATCTGCGAATGTAACTATTACTAATTGCTGTGCTGTGAAATTTGGCAACTTCCCGCCCTAAGTCTGCCATAATTTGCTCTGTCAACAGTCCGCGGTCCAACAAACTAAGCAACAGCGAATCTTGAGGAAACTCCCGCATCTTCAGCACGTATTCTACAGCAACTTCAGCCGGAGTTATAGCAGGTAAGTTGCTGCCAAATTGAAACGAATCCCCAATTTGAACAATTGGCAAAACTTCTAGATAAATTTCCGGTGCTGTGCGTCGGTTCAGCAGCAATTCTTCGTTGCAAAAATGCTGCCGTTTCTCCAAACTTGAATAGTCCAAAAAGCCAAAATTGACTGGTTTCTTGATTTTGTAAGTATAATCTCCCGTCAGGAGGACAAAGGAAGCGTGAGTCTGAATTAGCTGCACTGGTTCTGTTACCCCGTGCGGGTAAAACCCGGGCTGCAACATTTGCTGAATCAAAGGTGGGAGACAAGTCATAGCGATTTTAGATTTTGGATTTTAGATTTTAGATTGGGGATTTTGGATTGTGAATTTTAGATTTTAAGTTGGGGACTTTAGATTGGGAGTGGGGATGTTGACTTTAATCCGATTTATTATAGAGTTGATAGTTAGTGTAAAAAAAAGCAGCGATGACAGAAAATAATCAAGAATCTGGTTCCGTGGATGTGTTTGGCGTAGGCAATGCCCTTGTAGACATCCTAGCATTGGTAGAAGATGAATTTGTACTCGGTCACGGGCTGAATCGCGGCGGGATGACGCTGATGAATTCGGAAACGCAGGGGGGGATTTTGCACGATTTAGAGCACAATTCGCTGCAAATGCGATCGGGGGGTTCGGCGGCAAATACCATGATTGGTTTGGCTCAAAGCGGCGGTAAAGCGTATTATTCGGGGAAGGTTGCTAAGGACACTAACGGGGAATTTTACCGCCAAGATTTGCTGGCGGCGGGGATTGATTTTAACGTGCATCCTGCTGCTGAGTCGAACGGGCCTACGGGTACTTGTGTAGTGCTGACTACGCCGGATGCGGAACGCACGATGTGTACGAATTTGGGGGTTTCTACTACTCTGGCTGCGACTGATATTGATGTCGATCGACTGGCTCACTGCAAGTACAGTTATGTTGAGGGCTATCTTTGGGATGCTCCAGACCCTAGAAAGGCTAGCATTGAGACGATGGAACAGTCTAAGCGTCTGGGTGTGAAGGTGGCTTTTACTTTTTCGGATGGCTTTTTAGTCGATCGATTTGCTGATGATTTTCACAAGGTGGTTTCGGAATATTGCGATGTAATTTTTTGCAATGCTGATGAAGTTCGGAGCTTTTTTAAGGAGGAATCTTTGGAAGAGTGCGCTCGGAAAATGAGCGAGATTTCCGATTTGGCTTTTATCACTAATGGGGATAAAGGCTGCATGGTGGTGGAGAACAAACAGATTGTTGATGTGGCTGGATTTCCGGTAAAGGCGATCGATACTGTGGGTGCTGGCGATGCTTTTGCGGGGGGTGTTTTGTTTGGAATTACTAACGGTTTGAGTTCTGTACAAGCGGCGCGCTGGGGCAATTTCTTGGCTTCTAGGGTGGTGCAGATTCACGGGCCCCGGCTTGAGGGTTCTCAGGCTCATCTTTTGAGTGAGGTGATTTCTGGTTAGGAATTAAAAGGGGCGATCGCACTTTTTTGGATAAGGGGCGATCGCTCTTTTTTTAACCGCAGATGAAGGCAGATGAACGGGGATGAACGCAGATGGAAAAAGGGCGATCGCCATATCGGTGCGATGCAGGTCAATCACTCCAATAATGACTTTACACCACCTTCACGCTCAACTCTGGTAGCTTCGCTTCAAATTTCTCCACACTGAAAGGATCGAATTTTTTAGATAGAAAAGTCCACTCTGGTGTTTCTGCCGAACGACTCACTTCTAACGGAATTAGACTATTTGCCGCCTGGTTGTTCACAAAATCCTCCAGCCTTTTCTTCACTGTTTCGGGTAATTTGTCGCCGATTTTCTCTAGTAGCACTTGTTTGAGATCCAAGACTGCTTCAACTTTACCCGTCAAACCTAAGTTAGTTGAAAACTCTACGAGCGGCTTGACAGTTGGAGTAAAATTATAAACCTCTCCAGAGCTAAAACTTTGAGGAATGTCAATCTTTAAGACTCCAGAATCCTTAGCACCCAGTTTCAGTTCGTTGCCATTTTGTTTGCCATCAAAGTCAATTTCAAAACCCTTAATATCCAAGATAGACTTTTGTTTGAGATTGCCTCCTGCTTTGATTTCTAGTCCGCCAAACTCTTCTAGAGCTACACCTACAGGTCTTGTGTAAGGAATAAACTTAAGAACGCTAATAACATCAACATACTGAAAGGCGTTGTCATCAGCTTCGAGCTTGTTGTCTTTTATCTCGTCAGCGGTTGCCCCCAAACCAAGATCTAGCACGATCGGCGAATTAAACTGTTTAAACAGAAACTCATTGAGATCGAACTTGGCACCAGACTCGAACTTGGTCGAGCGAGAACCTAAAAAAGGAATGTCTTTAATCCCGGCTTCTAGTCCCAGCTTATATTCGCCCATAAACGAGGCTCCTAGTTCTGTTTTCAAACTGCCTTCTGCACCTAAGTTAGACTTAAAGCTAACAGCAACTGAGCTACCTGCTTTAACTTCTCCCGGATAGCTAATATCGAATAAACCAGGGAAGTCAACATCAAATGTACCCGGACTCAAAAATGCTTGAAATTTGTATTCAAGACCACCTTTAGCGAAGGGTTTCCCCAAAAATCCCAGACTGACTTCTGTGTCAAATTTGGGGCCCCCAGATACATTGAGGCTGGGGTTAAATACTTCCCCTCCGCCCCACAAACTTTGGTCGGTTAAGGCAAAATTGAGTTCTTTTGAGAGCGTTTTAGTGGGGACTGGTTTGTTATCTCGATCGGGTGGTTCGGAATCGCTGGGTCGATCGGGCTTGTCTTTATCTGAGTCGTTGCCACTATTTCCCGGCTGTGCAGGTTTTGTACCGCCGTTGGTACTTTCTCCGGAGTTAGTGTCGCCAGAACACGGGTTTTGTAACATAGCTAAAGCATCCGATCGCTCGTCAACAAACCTGTTAGCTACACTCTTTTGAATGCTTCGAGGACTGCTGGAAAAGTACACTAAATTTCCCGCACTATCTTTCTTGCTTCGTTCGGCATAGATAGCGTTGATTAGTTCACTTTCAGACATTTGGGAAAGATTTTTGCCTTTCAAGGCATTATTCACGAGTTTGGTATTTGCTCCGTGTTGCACAGCAGTAGACCAAATAACATTTTGCAGTGCCTTAGAGTGTTTATTAACATCTAAGTCGAGAGTCTTCATCAGCTTATTTGCTAGAGGATCGTAATGAGTGATTTTGATATACTCATGTTGAGCTGCACTAAACTCTTCAGTATCTTTCGAGGCAATTTCCTGCCATTTATTATCAAATGCTTCACTACCGAAAGTTAGCGATTTAAGTTCAAAACTCCATTTGCTAGCTATTTCTGAATTGAGAAAACCAGCTAACGATCCGGGTTTAGTTGCTAGCTGATAAGTTCCATAGGACTTACCGCCAGTCGGATCGTCGCCAATGGTACCAGGGCCTCGGTTTCCTGTTTCATATTTCTCAGAAAGAGAACCCAATTCATAACAGTCAGACTTATTGCTGCCGTTGCTATTTCCTCCAGAATTGCTGTCGCCAGGATTGGACGGTTTACCAGGCTCTTGGTAAGCCGTCGCCTTGTTGCCATTCCAATAGATGTGACCGCCTTCAAAGTATTGAATCTTGTTACCGTTGCCCCGATCGATCTCCCCGCTCTTGGGAACTCCCAACCTACCATCCAATCCGCCTGTTTTCAAGTATTCTTGGCGGATCGCACCGTAAATTGGAAAAGTTCCTTTGGGACTGGTGACAATGGAGCCGCGCTCAAATAGTTGATAGCTGACATTACCTGAATAGTTGGTAACATCTGAAATAGGTTTGCCGATCGTACTTTGATATTTTTCGTAAACCGGATAGAATTTGCCAGCAATATTGTGACCGCCGATCGAGATTGAATTCGGTGACTGTGGCTCTGGCTTGTCGATCGAATTGTCACCGCCATCAGATGCCGCTACTTCTTTTGGAATCTCGATTTTTTGCCCTACATAGATTAAATTGGGATTGTCAATCTTATTGTGTTTGGCAATGAATTTATAGTAATCGGGAGCGGCGCTGCCCATTGTTTCTTTGGCAATTTCGCTGAGAGTATCCCCGGTTTTAATCGTGTAAGATTGCCAGTCGTAGGATTTGCCGTTAAATTGTTGCGCGGTAGCTCGTTCCATCGGTTTTACGAGCCCTTCGTAACCCCAAGTTTCAGGTGTGGCAAATTCGGCGCGAGTGCTTTGTTGCGGTGCAGTTTCCTTCGCTAACTGCACGGCTTTATCTAAATCCAACAATCCAAAACCGGTTTTCCGATCCCAGCCGGGTAAATTTACATCGATCGCACTTTGCTTGAGAATATCAATTACTTGCCGATCGCTCAACTCTGGATTGCTTTCCCACACCACAGACGCCATCCCAGTCGCTTTCGCTGCTGCAAAAGAAGTTCCCGTCAGCGCATCTAAATCGTTCTCCCCCTCGGCAACTACAGCATCCAAACCATACCCGTAACTGGAATAGGACGATCGGCGCACTCCGTCAAACGCCCCAACTGTCATAATATTGTCAAACTCCTGAGAAGCTTGACCCAAAACCGACATCACACCGCCGTCGTTCCCAGCAGCAACCACCACCAGCACTCCATTCTGACGAGCATATTCTAAAGCAGCCCGCTCTCTGGGCGTCAATTCGTAGCGCGTCGTCACCCTGCCGTCGGGGTTAACTTGAGTTAAGTCTAGGCTGAGGTTGACAATAGGATTCCGCTGCCCCTGTGCCTTGGCTTCACGCACAAAATCTGTCAGCGACAAGTCCCACTGCCCGGAACCGCTGGCGCGTCCCAGCCAAACAGGAGCGCGATCGTTAATACCGTCAATGCCAATATTATTACCTGCGCGAGCGCCAATCAAACTCCAAACAGCCGTGCCGTGTTCGTTTTCTGCATCAGACGACACTAAAGGGTTGTTGTCACCGTCAATGCGATCGCGCCCCAGTGTCACCTTAGAGTAGTCAAGATCTGGATTGTTCGCCGCAAAACCACTATCGATAATCCCGATTAAAGGCAGGCTGGGCTTCTTTGGTTCTAAAGACGGTTCAGGCTCAGCAGGCGGTTGAGTTTCAGCCGGTAACTGAGTATCATCGATCGACGGCGGTGCAGGCACAGGTGTTGGCGTAGGTGTTGGCGCAGGCACAGGTAGCGGTGCAGGTGCAGGTGTAGGTGTAGGTGTTGGCGCAGGCACAGGTAGCGGTGCAGGTGCAGGTGTAGGTGTTGGCGCAGGCACAGGTAGCGGTGCAGGTGCAGGCGTAGGTGTTGGCGCAGGCACAGGTACAGGTATTGGCGCAGGCGCAGGTGTTGGCGCAGGCACAGGTAGCGGTGCAGGTGCAGGCACAGGTGCAGGTGCAGGTGCAGGTGTTGGCGCAGGCACAGGCACAGGTAGCGGTGCAGGTGCAGGTGCAGGTGCAGGTGCAGGTGCAGGTGTTGGCGCAGGTGTTGGCGCAGGTGCAGGTGTTGGCGTGGGTGCAGGTGGTTTTGGATCGACAGGCGGTTCTGTATCCGCAGGCGGTTTCAGCTCATCAGGCAGTTTTGAGGTGACATAATCGATTAATTTCTTACCGCCTTCAGATTTAGTCCAATCCAGAGACGGAGTGATAACTTCTTCCACCGATACCGCTTTGCCCGTCGCACCCGTCAAGCGGAAAATCACATCATTGTAGTCATGGTCTGACTTGGGATTAATTGGTTGATCTTCGATCGCGAATGCCTTACCGTCGCCAGTAATATCTGCTACTTGACCTAACAGCCAAGCATCATCCTCATCGCTGCTAGATAGCGAAAACAGCGGGCGATTTTTACCGCTAATATCGGGATTATCGAATACTTGTTTAATAGTGCCATCCGGCACGAACATTACAGCAAATGCTTCTCCAGGATTCATCTCAAATTTCTTCACACCTTTGTAAGTTCCGGCGTTCAGATTTACCTTTCCTAAAGTGCCCCTGAATTGAGGATCTGTGCCTTCTGTAATATCGGAAATTACGACGTGACCCAACACAGAATTAGTCAAAGCTCTTCTTGCAGCTTCCTTGATAAATTCTTCAGAGCCTGGAGTAAATTTATCCATTCCCTGCAAGTTAAATATGGCTAGTTGACCTTTGTATCCGCCGCCATCATACAGGAAATCAAAGCCTACTTCACCAGTGCGATCGGGCGTAAAAAAACCGGAGTCAACCTTCAAACCCGTGAGCGGGTCAACTTTGTCATTTACGGCCAGACTAATCTGATAGTTTGTGTCGGAGGATATGGGAGAAACTTTGAGAGTATAGTCTCCAGCAACCAAATTATCGGCACTGAGAGTTCCGGGCTTTTTGCCGCTAGTTGAGATAGTTTCGATCTGCTTTCCTTGGCTGTCGAGCAGTTCCATTTTCACACCGCCGCTAAAACCTTCCGCCAAGACTTGGAAACTGCCTGCTGCAGGACGATTGAAACTATAAATTTCTGTCGGATCGAGCTTACCAACGAAATCGATATTGAAATAGTTATCCTTGAGAATGCCGAGTTGAATGTCAGACATTTTGCACCCTGCCAACAAACTTACTTGTATTTTAATCAGTCGGCATAATTGAGCGATCGACTTTCAATACATCTGGGCTGCTTCCCAAATCTGGTCTCTCCCCACAACACAGATATCCGCCCCTTCAAAAATCTACGATTGTAAGATGCTATCTATCTCTCGGAATTAAGTCTTACTTTTTTCGGTGCAAGCAAACTTTACAGACATTACTTTGTAGGCAGGATATAGTATTAGTTTTGGTTAAAGGTTTTTTGAAAGAAAGCTCGTTACTACCTCCTATCCGTTGAGGATACTTTATGCGTGCAAAGTTGACAAGCAATCTGAACGATTACTAGCTTGGCGAATTGAGATGTCAGTTAATGAGACAGGACTTACGCACAGCCTCTAAATATAGGATTTTGTAGGGCAATCCCCCCCGATCGAGTCCCCTGCATCTGGATGTGTTGCGTAAGTCCTGCTTGATGTGTTGTGGAACGGGCAGAAGAGCCCGTTTTCTTAGCCCGCAAAGGCGGACTTTGTATGTGTAGCCGCAGTTTCAACCGCCCGGTTTCAGCAGCCGATTTTATTGAATTCAACCACTAGAATAAATCCCTCTTTCTTGCAGTTGCTGCATAAAAAACTCTTCCAAAGTAGGCTTAGCCAAATTCATCCCAATTAGCTGCCCACCCGTACCGCTCAGACTAGAAAGAAACTCCTTCGGGTCTCCCTGCAAATGACCGTACCACAAATCATTATCAACTTCCATATCCGGTATCCATTTTTTCAGGATATTCAAGTGGCCTCCCCTACCTTCAACCCGGTAAGTGTCAGTATTACCCAAGAGTTCGTCGATCGCACCAATGCAGATTAACTCACCCTTCGCCAAAATTGCCACTCGATCGCAAATCTTCTCCACATCAGACAATATATGCGAATTAAAAAAAATCGTTTTTCCTTGATTTTTTAGCGATAAAATTATCTCCCGCATCTGATAGCGTCCCATCGGATCTAAACCAGACATCGGCTCATCCAAAAATACCACATCTGGATTGTTAATCAAAGCTTGAGCCATGCCGATCCGTTGCAGCATTCCCTTAGAATACTGGCGCAACTGTTTTTTAATTGCCGCCGATTGAGATAAGCCAACTAAGTCTAGCAAATTCGGGATTCGCTGCCGCTGAATCGAGGGGGGAATTTGAAATAAGCCCGCCGCAAACTGCAAGAATTCCCAGCCAGTGAGATAATCGTAAAAATAGGGATTTTCTGGCAAGTAGCCGACTCGCTGCTTCACCGTGCGATCGCCCAAAGGCCTCCCCAACAGCAGCGCCCGGCCAGAAGTGGGACGCACTATACCCAGCAAAGTTTTCAGCAGCGTAGTTTTCCCCGCTCCATTTTGCCCTAACAACCCGAAAGTTTCCCCCTCCGAGACAGTCAGAGTGCAATTTTTCAGCGATTCAATTTTTTCATTCATCCAGAAACCGGTACGGTAAAACTTCCCCAGATTAAATGTTTCCACCACTGGGGTAGCTCCGGGCATCTCGGTGGGAATTGGCGCATCTATAAGAGGTTCCATTTTCGTAAGTGAAATAAGTAGCACCTGATTATATTCTATGGCATAAGTTCAGTAATAATTGTTCTTTTTGGTGTTAAACTAATATTAGCTGCACTTAAATATTTCTGAATATGGATCGTTCAAAAATTATTGCTATTATCACTGGGGTGATTTCTATAATTTTAGCAGTTGCCTACCTGCTGCTCGTCACCATCCTCGACTTCCGAGGCGAAATGCTGCCCGCACCTCAAAGTCATTTGCCGGTCTCGCTGCCGATTCAGCAATTGGCTAATGCTAATCTGACTTTACCAGCACAGAGGATTTATCCTCAATTGTGACACAAATAATTTAATTTAAATTCAGCAATTTCGCCTATAAATTAGTTACGTAAAATTACGGGCGAAATGCTGCTATTTGTAGGGTGCGCATTGCGCACCTTACCACTATTTAATCCGCCCGGGACGTTCCGGGAAGCTCAGTCGAGCCACCGACGAAAGTTTGACTTGCAGAGCGGTTTCAACCGCCGAGTTGTATCACTCAATTAATACACGTGAATTGCTTTCATCATGTGATATGCAACCAGCAACTGCGTCAAAGCTAGCGGGTAACTTTGCAAGACTTCGCCAGTTGTGCCGATCAGTTTGCCAATTTCCGGGTTGCCTTGGGCGGTGCAAAATCCCCGCAGGTGCGGCAACTCGCTGCACAAGATCATTTCCAGTTCGCTTACTTGATCGCTGGTAGCGTGGGAGTCTACTTCCAAAACGTCAACAGGTTTGCCCATATCCCGATCGAGTCCCAAGCGAATTGCAGGTTTAAAACTCTCGCTGCCTCGACCTAAAATTTCAGTAAAATCAGGGTGAGGAATTGTCGGTCTGAGCACTAAACGGACGCTCAAATTCGATTCATTGTCCGCTTCTGGCGGGTAAAAACTAACTACAACGTCGGCTGATTTGCGCTGAGGACGAATGAAGTCTTCAGAGTCCGGTTCCCGTTTTTTTATTTCTGCAAGCACCTGTTCTTCCGTATAACCGCGCTTCATGATATCGCGCTTAACTTTCCACTGAGTTCGCAATTCTTCGGGAGGAGCAAGATACACTTTTACGTCGTAAGAATCGCGGATTGTTCGGGTTGCGTAACCCAACAAACCTTCAACTATTACAAATTTGCTGGGCTTGATGTATTCCGGCGGGTCGAATGTACCTGTGGTGTGGTTGTAGATGGGTTTGAGAATTGCTTGTCCGGTACGCAGCAGGCTGAGGTGCTGCTGCATGATGTCGAGGTAATTGCAGTCGGGATGCAATGCTGTGATCCCGATTTCGGCCCGCTGCTTTCTGTCGTAGCGGTGATAGTCGTCAGTGCAAATCACAGTGACATTTTCTGGCCCCAATACTTGGGCAATTCCCCGCGTCAGGGTGGTTTTGCCCGCTGCGCTGTCTCCGACAATACCGAGAATAATTGGTCGATCGCTCATTGTATTTACCCCGACGGACAATAGCAAATTTTGTTGTGAATCTTACATCTTATCAAAGTTGTGTTCGATCCGATCGCTCGATCCGATGGTTTGAGTCGAGTCCCCCGACTCTCGCTAATCTGTAAAATCTAATGTGTAAAATTATTGTCATATTTCTTAATATAATGCGGCACCTGAGACTGAGAGAGTATGTGATTAAAAAATCACGCCCATTTCTCAACTGCCCGCGATGTCGATCGTACTTTTGAATCCGGCTATTGTCACAATCTCTAGAAAGTTACCCCTACAAAGTGTCCCGGCAGTCTCTTTTGTAGTGCTAATTGCAGCAGCGGTGCTACTGGTGGGATATTTTTTGTTTCAAAACCCGCAGCCAGCAGTGAATAAATTTGCCACTCAATCAATCGAGGCGGAGGCTGACCAACTTTACCAGCCATAGGAAGTTTTAGCCAAAGCTTTCGTTATTTTGACAAATTAGTATAAATTTGAGTTCAGGACGCAATCACGCCCTCAATAGCCTGTCTTTTTTACTCTTGTTTGCCTGCTGCAACTCATCTTTTCGTGAAAAAAAATCGGTTTTGACGCACCCGTGCGTAATTTCTAAATTTAAACAAATCTCTAGTTGAACTAAGCCCGTAGCAAGCCGATGAATCAACCATATTCTCCCAAATTTAGGGGCAGTATTTTAATTGTTGACGACAATCTTAACAATTTATCGTTACTGGAGCGGATCTTATCGAGGAAAGGCTATGAAGTACGACTTGCACATAACGGCAAAGTGGCGATCGATTCTGTGGCTTTGACTCAGCCTGACTTGATTTTGCTGGATATTATGATGCCCGGTCTCGATGGTTATGAAGTTTGCAATCTCTTGAAAGCGAGCGATCGCACTCGGGGCATTCCCATTATTTTTTTGAGTGCTTTGGTAGAAGTTTCTCATAAGCTGAAAGCCTTTAATGCTGGCGGGGTAGACTACATTACTAAACCTTTTGAAGCCGTAGAGGTGGTAGCTAGGGTTGAAAATCAATTGCGGCTGCGGGAACTAGAGTTGCAACTCAGAGATAAAAATAAGATGTATCGCCGGGAAATCGCCTATCGCGAACAGGCAGAAATTGAAACGCGGTTGCTGTTGGAAACAACCAAATTGCAGAAAGAAGAAATTGAAGAACTGCTATTAAATATTTTGCCGAAAGCCATTGCAGATCGCTTGCAGGAGGGACAAAGCATAATTGCTGACAGCTTTTCGGATGTCAGCGTTTTATTCGCAGATTTGGTAGGATTTACGAGTTTTGCCTCTCAAAAAAGTGCCGCAGAAACGGTGAAAGTTCTGAATCAAATTTTTAGTCAATTTGACGAGTTGTCGTTGCGGCACGGTTTGGAGAAAATCAAAACTATGGGTGACGCTTACATGGTAGTCGGCGGTTTGCCCGAACCGCAGGAAAATCACGCTTTTGCGATCGCCGAAATGGCATTGGATATGCAAGCTACTGTCGCTAGCTTCAATCTCAAAAACAATCACAACTTTAGTCTCCGCATTGGGATAAATATTGGTGGGGTAGTGGCGGGAGTCATTGGCTTGACTAAATTTAGTTACGATTTGTGGGGGGATACAGTAAATGTTGCTCAGCGGATGGAATCAAACGGTATTCCGGGAGAAATTCAAGTGACTCCTGCGGTTTACAATCGTTTAAAAGATAAATTTTTGTTTAAAATGCGCGGTGCTGTTGAGATAAAAGGTAAGGGAGAAATGATGGTTTATTTGTTGCTGGGGCGAAATTAGTCATTAGTTATTAGCTCATATCCAATTAAACAGAACTTACGCATTGGGGGTGAACAACTCGGTTTCTACGAAATTTTGCGATTCGTAACGAAAAATTTACGAAGAAACCGGGTTTATGAGGTCGCAAGTGCATCCAAAACTATTAAATCGACCTAAATTTTTCAGAGAAACCCGATTTATGAGTGTAATTCCTATGAATAAAGATTCTTGGTGAAATGCGCCCCGACAGGATTGACATTTGTTGAAGCGGACATGATACAATGACTGACGACTAATGACCAATGACTGATGACTAATTACCACTCGTCGTTTCGTTTGTTGCTGTAAGTTTCCCAATCGTCGTATTGCGGTCGCTGATACAAAGGTTCTGGTTCTATTTCTGATTCCAATTCGGCTGACATTTCTAATTCTGGTTCCGATTCCTGCTGATAAATGTTCAGAGGTTCAACAACCCGGGCGATCGCATCTTTGACAAATGCTTTGACAAACTCGTCTTTCCGATTTAACTGAAACTGCCTTTGCACGACTTCGGCGATGCCGCCGTCGCCCCAATCTTGGTCGTGGCGGAAATATTCAATAAAACTTTTACCGGCAATTCTAGTTAAATAAGCGGCACTGACTGCTTGAATTGCTTTGCCAAGTACAAACCCAGCTACGCTTAACTGCAACGCCCTTGACACTACTTGAACCACACCTTCAACTATTCCCAAACTTGCCAGGGTTTTTGCTAGAGACAATGCCAATTCTTTCGCGCGATCGATATTTAATTCGCAGCCGTAAATCTTGGCAATTTCTACTACCATTTGAGCGTTAACTGCTGCTGTCGCTAACAAATCCACAACAGGCAAAGGCGTTACAGCAATTACTCCAGCTCCGATCCACTGAAATCGCTCTACTGCTTTATCAGCTTGCCGCCTTCTTTGAGCGTCAATTAACTTGCGCGCTTGGTCTCCCAAGTGCTGAGATTGCAGCAAAATATTGTCTGCAATTAAGTCTTCGCCTTCGGCTCGCAAAATCGCAGCGACGCGCCGAATTAATGGCATAATATCCGGGTCTGGCTGAAAAATTGTGCCGTCTTCTAGTACAACTTTTTGCGGATTGGCGCTAATGGCGACTACATCCATTGCTGATACAAAACCTTTGACTCGCTGCTGCAGCCTAGTGAGAATTTCATCTCTGTCGGTATCGGGATAAAGGTCAACTTTATTAAAAACCACGATCGACCTTTTGCCAATTTCCGCCAAAGTCCGCAGCGGTTCGTACTCGGATTTTCGCAAATCGCCGTCCAAAACAAATAAGATCAAATCTGCCCTCGCCGCCAACTGCCTCGCTAACTCCTCTCTGTAAGTTCCCGCTACTCCCGCTTCCAAGATGCCTGGGGTATCAGTAATTGCTAATTCTCGATCTATTCCTTTCAATTTCAAAGTGTAAGTTTCGCCAACTTCGGTAGTTCCCATCGGCGCGCCCACCTGTCCTGCCATCCGCCCCACCAGCGCATTGACAGCGGAAGTTTTGCCCGCAGAACCGGTGCCGAAAACAACTACTCGAATGCTGCCGCGAGCCATGCTAGCTTCAATTTCGCGAGCTCTCAACAGCAAAGCTTGCCGCGCTACTTCATCTTGAATGCGATCGACTTGTTGCCTGATTGCTTTGAGATTTTCCGAAGCAGCTTCACTTTTTACAACAGGAACCTTCGGATTAATCGCCCGTTTTCCCTGAACTTTCTGAGGGCGTTGCAGCAGCCTAAAATAGTAAACCAGCGCAAAAATTAGGGTTCCCAAAAGTACAATTATCAGGAAAATCAGCAAATTAGCCAGCAGCGGAGAAGCAGACCACGCAACTTGACTGTAAAGCCCTGTTAAGGAACTCACCAGCCCAATAATCAGCCCCAGGGCGAGGCAAAAAGCAGCAATTAAGGTTAACAGGCGTGGCAAAGGCATGAGGGGAGTGGCAAATAAAAGGGTTATGCTTTGATTTTTACATTACGCCGATAGTCATCAGTCATTGCCAATCTAAAATCTAAAATCTAAAATGGCGAAGCGCCCGTTAGCGTTAGCTTTCGCGATCCGAAGGAAAGCCCGTCCCTACGGGGGCTACGCCAACAAGAGGATCGTACTGCGCGAGCCCGCAAATCGCGATTCTGTCCGTCTGCGGGCGCGGTTTGCGGAGTTTGAGCGCCAGCGGGACGGACAAGTGCGATCGCCCTCTTGCTGCAATTGTAGCTTGCACGATAACTCAGCTACAGCTTATCACCCGCCCGAACCGCAGACTGGTTTATTTGCATATACCTACTTATTTATTCGGTGATTTATTCGATCGCGATTCGAGCAATACTTTTTTATAAAAAATAAATATCCGATTCAGTACCCAGGAACCGGGTTTCTTAACGTAAATGCGTCTTGGAAGCTCCGAAAGCGGAAACGAGAAACCCGGTTTCTTAGGGTATAGTGTCAAGCGTCCTAATTCACAAAAGTTATCAAATTAAGTATCCGTGCGGTACTCTCAAATCAGTCGCGAGTTAAGTTAGACTGAATTGTCAGTGCGTGAATTATTCACAGGTTAGCATCTATGCAGCTCAAACATCTGAATCAGCCTTCACAAACACTCCCTACCTCTTGCGAGCATAACATTAAAGACAGCCAGCCACCAAAGCTTAATTATTTAGCTCAAATAGCCCGTTCCTTTGGCAACCTCAGTATTAGCGACAAAATCTGGCGCGGGTACGCACTGGCTCTTTGTGTTGCGATTGGGGGAACGACTGTCGGGATGTTGGCGGGCAATCATTACTATCGCAGAACGAACAATCAAGTACACATCGATCGAGAAAGTCGGCTTTTAAATAAGTTGCAAGTGGCTTTACTGCGGACGCAAAACAGCCAAGAGCGGCTGATTTACTGGATCGAACAGCCTGAAATATTTGACCGCAAATACCAACAGCTACAAAACAATACCTACAGTTTGAAGTTGTCCATATCTGAAATTGAAAGTCAGAAAGACATGGAAGAAGTAGAAGGTTTACAAGAATTTAAAACCAATTACGCTTCGCTACTGTCTAAATACATTAACCAGCTAGAAAATGTCAGTAAAAAAATAAGTAATTTGCCAAATAACCTCGCTCAAAAAAGTGTTAAACGCAAGTTGCTGTCGAATTTAGATCGAGATAAAACTGGGTTGGAACTAGATAAGGCGGTCAATGATATAGCAGAAATTATCGATCGCGCCCAAGAGCAAGAAGATGCAGCGCAAGAGGCCCTGCTGCGAGCGCAGGCGCTGCGGGTGCAAATAATTTTTGGTAGCATGGCACTGTCGATCGTCGTTGCAGCACTGCTGGCGGGCTTCACCAGTCGGGCGATCGCCAAACCTCTCGCCGCTGTAACTAATATCGCTCAGCGAGTGACCCAAGAGTCTAATTTTCAGTTGCAAGTACCTGTTACCAGCACCGATGAAGTGGGAGTATTGGCATCTTCGCTGAATCAACTGATTCAGAAAGTAAATAACTTGCTAGAAGAATTGAAATCCCAACAAGAAAGCCACATACTTCAAAATGAGAAAATGGCAACTTTGGGGCGGATGTTAGCCGGTGTTGCTCACGAAGTTAACAACCCAATCAATTTTATATATGCCAATATAGCTCCGGCGAGACATTATGTTGAAGATATTTTAGATTTGCTCAACACTTACGAAACAGAAATCTCCAAGGCGCCTGCTGCCGTTATCGCAAAAGGCGAAGAAATAGACATCGATTTTCTCAAAGAAGATTTGATAAAAATATTAGACTCAATGCAAGTAGGGGCTGAAAGAGCCAAAGCTATTATCTTAAGTTTGAAAGATTTTTCTCGCCTCGACGATGCGACCCCTCATCCCGTCGATTTGCACGCCTGCATAGACAGCAGTTTGCTGATTCTCAACAGCAGAATCAAACAGGGCGTTGAAGTGGTGCGAAATTACGGGAACATTCCGAAGGTTGAAGGATATATGGGTTTGCTTTACCAGGTATTTGTGAACATTTTGAACAATGCACTAGATGCTGTGGAAGAGAAAGCAAAAAGTGAGAAAATAAGTTTTGAAGAGGCGAAAAAACAATCGGCTTCGGAGTCAATCAAACAGGAAGCACCGAGTTTTTTGCCCAGGATTGCGATCGCTACAGAATACTTAGACGACGACTCAGTGGTAGTGCGAATTTCCGATAACGGTACGGGAATAGCGCCAGAAAGTCAAGAAAAAATGTTTGAAACATTCTTTACAACTAAACCGAGAGGTGTAGGTACTGGTTTGGGATTGGCAATCGGTCGCGAAATTATTGTCAAGAAACACGGCGGGACGATTAACTTTTGGTCGGAGGTGGGAACGGGGACGGAATTTACGATCGCCCTGCCGATTAAGCAGGAGGATTCAATGCAAAATAGGCTCTTACAACCTCAAATTGCTCGTGAATATAATTCCCTAGGCAACGAGAACTTACCAACCAAGCCGGAAAAAAGAGGAACTGTAAAGAATTAAAAATTATTCGTTTTGATCCCTGTTTCAAAAAAGAATCCAACTGCAAGCAAGCTCGCCACTCTGAATGTCAGAATTCATTCCACATATAAAAATCTAAAATCTAAAATGGTATTGGATTGGTTACTGACCGAAAGCATCCAGGATACAAGCCCCGGATTCATCCGTCCAGAAATAAAAAATATGTATTCGATAGATAAATAAGCCCCCGAATTTATTCGTGGGGTCAGTCGATTTGAGATTTGAGATTTGAGATTTACCCCACAGATAAATCTGGGAGCTTGAACTAGGGTCTAAAATTTTGATCTTTCCACGACAGGAGTACGTGGCAGGGTATGCGTTTTTGGGCTGGGTCAATGCTTCAATTCTAAAATCTAAAATCTAAAATCTCAAATTGATTGACTGGCTGTCTGTACCCGACTCAATGAGCGATCGCACCCAAATCAAAACTATTTTTCGCAATCTTGAAAAACAGGATTTGCTATAATTTAAAGTTGAGAAACAACTGTACGGAGCGAAAATTATGGGACTATTTGACCAAATTTTGAGCGCGATCGACAATCCCAACCAACAAGCAAGTCCCAATCAGTTGGGCAACATTCTCGGTGCGGTAGAGCAGTTGAGCGGCAACCAGGGCGTCGATGCGGGCACGACTCAGTTGGCGATGTCAGTTTTGGGCGGATACGTGCGATCGGCATTGCAAGACGTGCGATCGCAGTCGGGAGACGCACAAGCTCAAGAAGTTGTCAACCAATTTAGCGGCACAAATCCCAATCCGCAAGCAGTACAGAGTTTGTTCGGAGCCGGCCAACTGACGCAGATAGTGGCCGATATCGCCCAAAGAACCGGTTTGAATAACGCGACAGTGCAAGCGATGATACCTGTTTTGGTGCCGCTGGTGCTGAATTTGCTACAAACCGGCAGCAACGCCCAAAATCCAACCCAGGGCGGAAATCCAGTTTTGAATGCGTTTTTAGATGGAGATGGAGACGGCGACGTAGATATTACTGACGCAATTTCGATGGCAGGCCGCTTTTTGAATCAGCGCAGTTAATTTGGGATTTTTGTAACCGCTGATATCTGCGGTTACAAAAATTCCTACTTTAACCCAAACCCAAATCAGTCACAGCACCAACACTGCTAGAAGAAACCAACTTAGCATATTTAGCCAAAACGCCTTTAGTATACCGAGGTTTAGGAGGCTGCCAAAGAGCGCGCCGCTGCTCCAATTCTGCATCAGCAATATTAAGCTGCAACAAGCGATTGTTAGCATCAATTGTAATCGAATCTCCCTCTTTTACCAGAGCAATTGTCCCGCCAACTTGTGCTTCGGGTGCAACGTGACCGACAACCATTCCGTAAGTTCCGCCAGAGAAGCGACCGTCAGTAATTAACCCTACAGAATCGCCCAAACCTGCGCCAATAATTGCCGAAGTTGGTGCTAACATTTCGCGCATTCCCGGCCCGCCTTTGGGCCCTTCGTAGCGGATGATAATCACATCTCCGGCTTGAATTTTGCCCGCTAAAATTGCCTCCAAACAATTTTCTTCTGATTCAAATACCCGCGCCGGGCCGGTAATTTGCGGTTTTTTAACGCCAGTAATTTTAGCAACGGCTCCTTCGGTTGCCAGATTTCCCCTGAGAATTGCTAAATGTCCTTGGGGGTAAAGCGGGTTGTTCCAAGGGCGGATGACATCTTGGTCGGTGCGGGGTTCGGCTGGAATATCTGCCAACACTTCCGCAACAGTTTGACCGGTAATTGTCAGCGCGTCTCCGTGCAGCAAACCGTGCTCTAGCAGCATTTTCATTACTTGAGGAATGCCGCCGGCTTTGTGCAAATCGGTTGCTACGTATTTGCCGCTGGGTTTGAGGTCGCACAGCACCGGCACTTTCCCTCTAATATTTTCAAAATCGTCGAGGGACAACTCAACGCCGATCGCGTTGGAAATGGCCAATAAATGCAGCACAGCGTTGGTTGAACCGCCGATTGCCATGATTACCGCGATCGCGTTTTCAAAGGCCGCTCGTGTCAAAATCTGGCTCGGTAACAACTGTTTGCGGACAGCTTCCACCACAACTTTTGCAGATTCGGCAGCGCTGTCAGCTTTTTCGGCATCCTCAGCAGCCATTGTCGAAGAATAAGGCAAACTCATGCCCATCACTTCAAAAGCGCTCGACATCGTATTTGCTGTGAACATTCCCCCACAGGAACCCGCACCGGGACAAGCTTTTTGTTCCACTGCATTGAGTTCTGTTTCGTCAATTTTGCCCGCGCTGAATTGACCGACTGCTTCAAAAGCGCTGACAACGGTTAAATCGCGTCCGTTGTGGTGTCCTGGTTTGATCGTGCCGCCGTAAACAAAAATAGCAGGAATGTTCATGCGGGCGATCGCAATCATCGCCCCCGGCATATTTTTATCGCAACCGCCGACAGCCAGCAACCCGTCCATACTTTGGCCGTTGCAAAC
Organism: Microcoleus sp. F4-D5; assembly: GCF_036704885.1. Taxonomy (NCBI): domain Bacteria; kingdom Bacillati; phylum Cyanobacteriota; class Cyanophyceae; order Oscillatoriales; family Microcoleaceae; genus Microcoleus; species Microcoleus sp. F4-D5. The sequence goes on from NZ_JAUBSX010000013.1 coordinate 21,113, forward strand.
AGTTTCGATGGAATCAGCAATCACATCTCTCGACACCAGAGAATATTTCATCCCTTCAGTTCCCATCGAGATCCCGTCGCTGATAGTAATCGTGCCGAACATCTGCGGCATCGCCCCGGCTTCCCTTGCACCCGCAATAGCCCGCAAAGCGAGGTCGTTCAATCCCATATTGCAGGGCGTAATCGTGCTGTACCCGTTGGCAATCCCCACAATCGGCTTAGTGAAATCGCCGTCACCAAAACCGACTGCCCGCAGCATTGCCCGGTTGGGCGCGCGCTGCACGCCTCCAGTCACAGCTTGGCTTCTCAAATTTTCAGGCATTTTAAAATTTCCTTTCTCTGTTGTCTCTTGTTCAGTTGTCTGTTGTCTGTCGCTGTTTTGCTTTGAGGACTAAGGGCCACGGGCATGGGAACCCTCAAGTTGTAGGGTGCTCTACTACTTCGATTATGAACGGATTATCAAGGGTTTCGGATAGTAGAGTACCTTACTAAGGGTGACACGCTTGCCTTAGTCCTGTCTTTGCTGCTGGGGGCTGACGGCCCAGTGCCGAGAGTTTTACGCTATTTTTGATTTTCTCAGAAGCGTTGATATTTTTGACAACTCCTCGGCCTGAAGGCACGAGGATTCTTGGTTCATTGGGACTACTTACGTAGCTTGCCCTCCCCAAAATTCACTGCGATTTGCCCAACCGCTGTATATCCGCGCTGCAACACCACTTGCGCGGCTGCCACATCTCGATTCGTTTCATAGCCGCACGTTTGACATCTATGTACCCGTTCGGATAGTTCTTTTTTGCCTGTGTGAGTTTGACATAAGGGACAAGTTTGACTTGTTCCGTTTGGGTGTACAGACGCGAAGTATGCACCTCGCTTAAAGCAAACATGACCCAAGATATTCAAGAACTGACCAAACCCTGCATCAAGCGTGTGCTTGCTCATCATTCCGGCTGACATTGCTTTGAGGTTCAAGTCCTCAGCAAATATTGTTTGGGCTGCGTTGCATAAATGATGTGCGGTCTTACAATGAAAGTCTTTGCGACTGTTCGAGATGTACTCGTGGTGCAAGGCTATTTGGTGTTGAATTTGACGAAACTTTCTAGAGCCTTTTTTCTTGCGCTTGAGTTGACGTTGCAGCAATTTCAGCTTGCGTTGTCCATCCACAAAGAATCGAGGCCTATCAATCAATTCCCCATCAGAAGTTGCCAAAAAATGTTTTAACCCTAAATCAATCCCTAATCCATGCCCTGAAGGTGAGGCTTGAGGCACTGCGACATCACATTGCAAAGTGAGCATGGCATAGTAGCCAGAAGCCCTTTTAATAACGCGAATTTGTTTTACCTCAAACCCTTGAGGGATTGGACGCGACAGGTGCATTTTTACGGGGCCAATCTTGGGTAGGTTGACCCAATCGGCACCATCAAACCGTTTAACGGATTCTAGATTCAATTGAGGGAACACAAATGAGCGCATCCGCTTTTTGAATCTAGGAAAACCGCGTCCTCGTTCCCACATTGCCACAAACGCTGCCTCTAGTTGGCGCAACGCCTGCTGCAAGACATGGGTGTGAGGCAGTTTCAACTCAGGAATTAACTTCTTTGCTTGGGCCAATGATTTGCATTGGCGGGCAAAGGTTGGACGCGGTGCATCAGCAGGGATAATGTATTCCTGCTTCATGCTGCACGAGTTGATATCACACTTACGAGAATTAACCCAATCTTTTCGTTCTCGCAATGCAAAGTTGTAGACCTTGCGGCAAATATTGAGCCACTTGTCGAAAGTTTGGCGTTGCGTATCGGTAGGAATGAGCTTGTACTCGTAGGTGAGATTTAACATACAACCATTGTAGAGCCAGCCTGAATAAATGCGGTGCTGTTTATTCAAAAACCTCGCTGAGAGATTCCCAACCGAAAGTGCCCCTAGAAGGGGGAGGCTTGTATCCCATTTTTTTTGTCAGGCCTTTTCGGAGGAAGCGGCACAGCAGTGCCACCAAAGCAGTGCAAAGATTCTACAGATACTACAGCGTGCAGAGTGAATACCGTGGTTATCTGGGATGATGTGGTAACACCCATCACTCTAACGTTTGAAAATAATTGCGAGGCGAATGACATGGAGGCCGATCGAATTCTGAGGCAATATGCGGCCGGAGAAAGAAATTTTCGAGAAATTAACCTCGCCGGGGCCGACTTAAAAGGGGTAAACCTCAGCGAGGCTAACTTTACCAGAGCCAATTTCCAAGACGCAAACCTCAAAGGCGCTAACCTGACGGGAGCGAACTTGCGCGAGGTGAAATTGGCAGGGGTGGACATGACGGAAGCCAATCTCAGCGAAGCAAATCTGATCGGTACTGATTTGAGCCGCGCCAATCTCAGCGGGGCTAACCTGATGGGAGCCAACCTGCGCGGGTCAATGGCGAGAGAAGTCAACATGACCAAGGCTAATTTGACGGAAGCTAATTTGACCGAAGCCAACTTTACCGAAGCGAATTTGTTTGCGGCCAATTTAACCGACGCTAGCATGATTCGCATTAATTTGATGAAAGCAAATTTGAGTTGGTCAACTCTCAAAGCGGTAAACCTGACAAATGCCATCCTCAGCGAGTCGCTTTTAGAAAGAGCTAACCTGAATCAGGCAATTCTCAGCGGGGCGATGGTGAGCGGGGCCAACCTGACTGGTGCAGACTTGCGCCAAGTAACGATGGTGGGAGCTAATCTGAGCGAAGCTAATCTGAGCAATGCTAATTTGAGAGTTGCTAATGTGAGTTGGTCAACGCTGGCAAGAGCTAACTTGAGCGGTGCTAATTTATACCGGGCCAAGCTGTGCTGGTCTAATTTTAGCGGAGCTGTTTTGTTGGAAGCGGTTTTGATTGACGCTAATCTCAATCGAACTAACTTCCGCGATGCTGATTTGAGGCGGGCAATTATGCCCGACGGCACGACTAACGATTCTTAAAATTTGATTGTTAACTGTTAACTGTTGACTGCTGACTGTTAACTGTTAACTGTTAACTGCTGACTGCTGACTGCTGACTAATAACTAATGACTATCACTGAATTATTGATTCTCGGTGCGGCAGGAATTTTTGCCGGAATTCTAGCTGGATTTTTGGGTATCGGTGGCGGTACCGCGATCGTACCTTTGTTGGTTGCTCTCAAGTACGCCCCGGTACAAGCGGTTGCTACTAGCGGTTTGTCGATCGTCATTACGGCTATTTCTGGCAGCATCCAGAATTGGCGCATGGGCTACCTCAGCTTGAGTCAAGTCGCAGGCATCGGATTTCCCGCCGTCATCACAGCACAAATCGGTGCTTATTTGGCGGGGATATTTCCGCCTTACTTGCTGTTACTTACTTTTGGGTTGTTGCTGTGGCTGAATATTTTTTTGATTGAATTGCCCGCGCGCCTGACAGCTAATCAGAACGCGGAAGCAGAACCAGGGAAACTGGGAACAGAAGCGGAACAAGGGGAAAATGCTCAATCAGCAATTACCAATACTTCAGCTACTTCGGTTTCGGTCAGTACAATTACGCTCAGTACAACTTACCAATTACCCCATAATTCAAATATTTTCTTCCATCCAACTTTTGCTAAAATTGCTACCGGCAGTGCGGCCGGTTTATTAGCGGGTTTGTTTGGCGTAGGCGGCGGCGTGATTATGGTTCCCCTGCAAATTTGGCTGTTAGGAGAAAGCATTAAAACCGCTATTCAAACCAGCTTGGGCGTCATCGTCATTACGGCAATTTCGGCGACGGCGGGACACGCGGCGCATGGGAATGTTTTGTGGGTTGTGGGGTTGATTCTGGGGGGCGGCGGTTTGTTGGGCGCGCAGGTGAGCACGCGGTTTTTGCCGAGATTGCCCGATCGTATTGTTAGTTTAGCTTTTCGATCGCTCTTGGCAATCTTATCGATTTATATTTTCTGGCAAGCTTGGCAACAATTTAGCAATGGGTAATTTGTAATCGGTAAGGTGCGCGCGCAGCACCCTACGAAAGAACCCAGGAAGGCACGCGCGCAGCACCCTACGAAAAACTAATAACTAAGAGTAATTTGTTGATAGTTTCTTCACGGCGCGAGTCAGACGCTGCAAATAAGGCTTGACAATTTCTTGATTTTGTCGCTGCAATTCGGAAACTTGCTGCTGCAAATTCTCAATCTCGGTTTGCAGCATCCCTGCATCTATTGTGGGTCGATCGAGCAAATCCTGCAATTGGTTCAGAGAACCTTGGATTTCATTCAAGTCTACTTCGTTCGATCGTTCCTGTAACTGGGCCGTAATAGTTTTAACTTCAGTTAACTTTTCGCCCATCAATAAAAATCGGACGTTGACATTTTCCCAATCCTGCTCTCTGAGGGCGCTAGTTTCCAAAATGCGGAGTTTTTGCTGCAAATCGGACAGGATGGTGTAGAGTTCCTGAGAGTCGGCCGGAAGCGCCTGGGCTTGGCGTTCGAGGGAGGCTACCGCAGCTTGTACCTCGGCGATGGCCCCGGATTCCAAGCCGCTTAGTTTCTGCTGCAAGTCGGAGACGGCGGTGTAGAGTTCCGCAGGTTCTCCAGGTAGTATCTGAACTTGCTGCGAGCGACGTTCTACTGCGGCCTGTACGTCCGCAATCGCAGCATTTGCCTTTTGTTGCATTTGTTGCTCGAAACGCTGGCGATTGGCGAGATTTAGCGAGATTGCTGCGGTTAAGGGGGCGGCAGCGTAGACAATTTGGCCCGACAATCCAGCAGCAATCGTGCCAATAGCTGAACCAGCAACAGAGGCGTATTCTACCAATTCTAGCCAGTCCGGCTGGTTCGGGGCACTTCTGGAAGCTGGAAATGATGATGCTTTTTCAATCTTCTGCATAGCCTTTTAGTCGTAGTCGGATAGATGGCGATAGGGACATGATAAAAGCGATCGGCAAATAAATCAGGGCTATTTGTCAAAATTTCCTGATTGTGGTATTTTTATTGACCGAAAGCATCCAGGATACAACACCCCAGATTCATTCCGTGGGGTCAATGCTTCAATTCTAAAATCTAAAATCTAAAATCTAAAATCTAAAATCGATTGACCTCCTGCCGAATAGCTTCTGCCTTCAAAACGGTCAATCTCAGGTAAAATTCAGGATTGAGCCGATCGCTCAACAGTTAACCGATAACCGTTCACCGCCGTCTGTCAGGAGTATACAGAAAATGGGTCTCAAGATTATTGAAAGCTACGATAGCAGTTTTGTCCTCGAACCCGATGCTAAAACTGCACTGTTCGCTTTATTAACAGGTGAAAGCTTTCTCCAACAAGTAGCCCTACAATTGCAGTGCTCGCGCATTGAGTTTGCCGAATTACTTTTTCAGCCAGTCCCTTACAGCAGCGAGACGCCGAAGGGAATGCCTGCAGAATTTGAAAAATATCACGAATCGAGCGATTTTGCGATCGTCAACGTCCCGCCTAATTTCATGTTCCAGGCCAAAATATTTAAACCCAGCCGCCTCTGTGCAATTTATCGAGTTTTTAAGACTTAAGTAAAAGCTGGTTAATCTGTGGTTTAATCTAAAATCTAAAATCTAAAATCTAAAATCGAATGACAGAAGACATTCAATCTCTCGCCAGCTTAGAATTCATTCCCTACATTGACTCCGAGGGAAAATTGCCCGAGTTTGTCCGGGGAAAAATTGGCGTTTACGCGATTTTCGACAGCGAGAAAGTGCTGCAATTTGTCGGTTATTCTCGCGACATTTACCTCAGCCTCAAACAGCATTTGGTACGCCAAACCCAATATTGCTACTGGCTGAAAATCCAAACTATTGAGAAACCCAGCCGCACAATTCTAGAAAGCATTAGAGAAAGTTGGATTGCCGAAAACGGTTCCCAACCCCAGGGTAACGGTGCCGATGCTGCCAAATGGAACGATCCCATCGACACCAAAACAGTGATGACTGCCGAAGAAGTGGCCAATTATGAAGGTATCTTCGCTGATGAAATTGCCAAAGATAAATTGTTGAAAAATGTCGCGCGGCGCGTAGAAAATGAAATTTTATCGCTGTTGAAAGCTCGGGGTGTAACTGAAGAAATTCGGTTTAATCCCAAGCTGAAAACTAGCGGATTGCTCGATTTAAAGTAAATAGCCTCTCCGGTCAATTCCCCACAATCAGCCCCTGCTTGCAATGAGGATTTTTTTTCGATATTTCATAACTCAAATGCTTACTACGAAACTGTTTCAGGACTTACGCACCGGCCCGGAAACCTGGTTTTTTTACGAAAATAGTTCGCTGTAGACCGCAGATTCGGTAAAAAAACCGTTTCTTTGGTCGGAGTGCATAAGTCCTGTGTTTGTAGTGAGAATTTTAGGTTTATACCTAAGGACTTTAGTCCTTATTACTAACATTTATACCAATTTAATGTGGAGTTGCACATATCTCGATCCCCCTAAATCCCCCTTAATAAGGGGGACTTTGAGAAGAATCTTGTCCCCCCCTTATTAAGGGGGGCTAGGGGGGATCGGATTCTATTCAACCTCATAAAAAATTGGTATTAACTGTTAGCATTTAACAGATATCGGAATCTGCAAAATTAACTCTGTCCCTCTGCCCGGAGCAGAAACACAACTGATTTGACCTCGATGTTTTTCCACTACAATATCGTGACTGATTGCCAACCCTAATCCAGTACCCCGGCCTACAGGCTTGGTAGTAAAAAATGGGTCAAATATCTGGTGGCGCACGTCCTCACTCATCCCACAACCGTTATCGGCAATGTTAATCACAACAGATTTATAGTTTTGAGTTGCGACTTTTGAATCTTGATTTTGCAGCGCAGGTGCTGACTCAGAACTTAGTGAAGTGCTGATGGTAATTGTTCGAGGAGATGGTTGATTTTCTAGGGCATCAATAGCATTAGTTAGCACGTTCATGAACACCTGATTTAACTGACTGGCATAACAGGTGACTTTTGGCAGTTGACTGTAGTGTTTGATAACCTCAATCTCATCTTTTTGGTTCGATCCCTTCAGTCTGTGTTCCAAAATAACTAAAGTGTTGTCAATGCCTTCATGAATATTCACTGGCTTGTACTTTTGTTCTCCCAGGCGGGAAAAGTTGCGCAAAGACATCACAATCTCGCTAATTCGAGAAGCACCCTCTGTCATCGAATTCAGCAGTTTTGGATAATCCTCTGCGATGAATTCGGGTTGAATCTCGTCCAATTTGCCGATAATTTCTGCAACGGGGTGGGGGTAGTAATGTCGGTACAATTCGACGAGGTGAAGCAAATCTCGCGCATAGTCCGCCGCTAGAGCAATATTGCCGTAGATAAAGTTGACTGGATTGTTGATTTCGTGAGCAATCCCTGCCACTAATTGACCTAAAGAAGCCATTTTTTCCTTCTGTATTAACTGAGATTGAGTTTTCTTGAGTTGAGTTAAAGTTTGTTCGAGTTGCTGGGCGTAGGATTGTGTTTGTTGGAACAATTGGCGCTGCACGATTTGATTTGAAACCCGGGCCAAAACTTCTTGTTCGTGAAACGGTTTCGTGATATAATCTCTACCGCCAACTTCAAAGGCTTTGACTTTATCAAACACTTCATTTAAAGCACTAATAAAAATAACGGGAATGTCCTTGGTTTTGGGAGAAGCTTTCAATGCTTGGCAGACTTTGTAGCCGTCCATACCCGGCATCATGATGTCGAGCAATATCAAGTCAGGAGGAATTAACTCGATCGACCGCAGAGCTAGTTTGCCGTCGGGTGCGGTGCGTGTTTTGTACCCTTGCTGGGAGAGTATTTGAGCTAAAAGTTGCAAATTAGCCGGAATATCATCAACAATTAAAATATTTCCTTTTAAGACGTGAGTTAGTTCGTAATTCATATCTAGTTCGGTAAAATAACCGTTATAGGTTTGTAGTGAATACGATGTCCGAGCGGGTTTTATCAGGACGGTCGTATTTACTACGAACCAGATCTAATATAATTTTTATTTTGTTTCGGGATGGATGAGAGCTAATATTTCATTGAAAAGAAACTCGTTTGCCAATGCGGCTAGAGCGGTAGCTAAAGAGTCATTTCGATCGCGAATTTGCTCAATTTGGATCAGAATTAACTCTAAATCGCACTCTATTGTGGCTTTCTCTAAAGCTACCAGCCAATCTGCAGGTAAAGCTGCAAGAGTCTCTGCTGTGAGAGCCTCGATTTGAGTTGACTCGGGAACACTCTCGGGTTCATCGTAAATGTAACGCACTCCCAGATGTTTGTGCAGGGTGGCAAAGATTTCTGTATCTCGAAAGGGTTTGTGGATAAAGTCATCGCAATCATCTGATACAGTAACGCTTCGCGCTTCCTCAACGTCACCGGCACTCAGGGCAATAATGGGGGTCGCTTGACCTTTAACAGTGGCTTTAATGCGTTTCGTCGCTTCATGCCCATCCATCACGGGCATCCACATATCCATAAAAATTAAGTGCGGCTCAAAACTCGACCACATTTCAATAGCTTCTATGCCGTTGCTGGCTTCTTGGAGTTCAAAGTTAAAGGCAGCGAGGAGTTCGATCAGCAGTTGGCGGTTGTCGGCTCGATCGTCCACAATCAAAATACGATAGCGTGGCTGGTTGAGTTCTAGGGCTATCACCCGACGCGGCGGCTTTACGGATTGAGTCGCCAGGGCCTCAATGGCGCTGACGGAGATATCAAACGCGAAGGTTGTGCCGCGTCCTACTTCACTTCGCACAGTAATGATCCCGCCCATCAGCTTGATAAACTGTTGGCTGATAGCCAGCCCCAAGCCTGTTCCCTGCTGAGATGTTGCCCCTGTTTTGGTTTGCACAAACGGTTGAAAAAGCCGCTCTAACTCTTCAGGAGCCATGCCGGAACCAGTGTCTTCTATTTCAAAATATAATTGATAATTAGTGATTGGTGTTTGCTGGTTTTCACTCTCCCTAACCGCCCTTACTCTTACCGCAATGCCTCCCTTTTTCGTAAACTTAATGGCGTTAGAAAGCAGATTAATTAAAACTTGGCGCAACTTAAGTTGATCGGTTCGGACGTATTCGGGAATATCGCTAGAGCAGTCAAATATTAACTGCAATTGTTGATCCCGTGCCTGGAGTTGAAACATCTCTTCCACCTCATTGAGCAGGCTGCTTAATTTAAAGTCTGTTGGGTTGAGGGTAATGCGTCCCGCCTCTATTTTGGCTAAATCTAATATTTGATTGATCAGAGCTAGCAAGTGTTCTCCGCTGCGGTTGATGATACGGATATTTTCCTGTTGTTCGCGAGTGAGGTTGGTAGAGCGCTGCATCAATTGAGAGAATCCCAGAATTGCGTTGAGCGGGGTGCGGAGTTCGTGGCTCATATTTGCCAGGAAAGTGCTTTTGGCGAGGTTGGCGGCTTCTGCTGCCCAGGCTGCTTGTTGGAGCTGTATTGCTTGCTGTTGAGTGGCTTCGAGCAATTGAGCTTGTTGTAAGGCGACTCCGAGTTGAGTGCTAATTTGCAGCCCAATATTGATTTCTGCTTCGCGCCAAGTGCGGGGTGCAGAATTTTGATAGCTGGCGAGCAAACCCCAAAGTTGACTGCCGCAAAATATGGGAAAAATAACGTAGGCTCTAGCTTGAAATTGCTCTAACAGTTGCAGGTAACAAGGACTTAAACCAGCGCTGTATATGTCTTCAATTATGCGGTAAGGAACGCCTCTAGCGTACATACCGCCTTGATTTTTTTGTAGATAGGTATCCAGCACTGGTTCACTGCTGGCTTGCAGAGTTTTCACGGTACAGCGAGTGTCTTCGACGAGATTGTTTGGTAAATTAATATCGTCGGTTTTTTTCATTAGAGATATCCAGCCCTGAGCCATTGATTCGGCAACAAATTCCCCGCTCCAATCAGGATTAAAACGATAGATCCCGACACGATCGCATTTTAGGGTTTGTCGCAGTTCATAAGTTGTGGTTTTGAATATTGTGTCAATATCTAAGGATTGACGGATGCGATCGATCGATCGGGCGATGGCTTGTTCCCCCTGCGCGCTTTCTCGCAAAGCTGACTCGGCTTGTTTGCGATCGCTAATATCCAAGACAGTACCCACTAAACGGCTCAACTGCCCTTGTTCGTCATAAACCGGTTTCCCTCGGACTTCAAGGTAACTGAGCGAGCCATCTCTTCGGATCAGCCGCAGATCGATTTCAAAGCTTTTTCCTGAACTAGCTAGATCGCGAATCATTGTCAGATAGCGCGATCGATCTTCTGGATGAAAATGCTCGATTAATTGTTCGCTGGGCAGCGGTTTTTGAGTCGGATCGATCTCGTAAATGCGATAGAGTTCTTCACTCCAAGTGGTTGTTTCTGTGGCGATATCGTGTTCCCAACTGCCAATACGGGCAATTTTTTGGGCTTCGAGCAGTCGAGATTCGGCAAACTGGCGATCGCTAATGTCGCGCGCTACCCAAACAGCGGAGCTATCGGACAGCGGCGAAATTTTAGCAGCAAACCAAACTTCTTGGTTATTAATCTGCAGACTGTAATCAAAACTAATAGTTTGTTTTGTTTCCAATGCCTGTCGAACTTTAGCGAAATAAATCTCCTCGCTTTGTTCCTGAAAAAATTGTTCGATGATAGAGTCGAGCTGATTTTTCTGATAGTTGTATTGAAAAATTCCCTTAGTGGGTATAATTTGGATAGTTTTTTCTGTGGCTTCAAAAATTAATACAATATCGGTAATATACTCAAACATTTTCATGAATTGATCGGTAGAAGTATAAAACTTTTGTGCGATTAAGTTGCGCTCGATCATTTCATATTGTAATAGTTCATTAGCACGCTCTAAGGCGGAGGTATGTTCGGCAACTTCTGCTTCTAAAGTGCGATTGCAGTCAGTTAATATTTTTTCAAATTGTTTGCGCTGTGCGATGTTAGAAAAAGCACCGATCGCATAAATAATGTTTCCGCCTGCGTCGAAAATTGGTGTGGCGCGCACCTCAAAAGGAATAAATTCCCCGTCTCGATAAAGTTCTACATCTTCAAGGAACACTGTTTCGCCGTGCAGTGCTCGGAATGCGGGCAGTTCTTCAATTGGATAGGGCTGGTTTTGGCGGTAGATTTGATAAACTTCGACTGATTCTTCTAAAGTCGCATCGGGGATAGTTTCTACGCCGAGCCAATGCTTGGCAGTTTCGTTGAAGTACACGACTTTACCCGAGGCATCGTGGATAAATACTCCCGCAGGCATGGCTTCGATAAATTGCTGGAGTTGGCTCTCCCTCTGCGCTAAGGCTTCATTTAAAGATTTTTGTTCTGCAAAAGCCTGTTGCAGTTGCGCTGCCATAAGATTGAAGGAATTGGCGAGTTCTCCGACTTCATCGAAGCGTCTAATTTCTAAAGGTCGATCCCATTCGCCTTTGGCAACTTTTTTGGCTGCGGTATTCAAGCGCATAATTGGTTTTGTCACCCAACGGGAAGTCAACAATCCGATCGCGATCGCCAGCGGCAGCGTACCGGCACACAGCCACAATGTCTTGCGCGTATTTGCTTGAATGCGAGCCATGAAATCAGACTCTGGCACCACCACCACAATCAACCAATCCAAGCCACGGAAATCTCGATACGGAGTGACGCGGACAAACTGCCGCTGGCGCTTGCTTGTCAGGGTAAATTGCTGAGTTGTTTGCAGCGTGCGGAAGTTGCCAAATCGGTGGGCGAGTTGTCGGGCAATATCTCGCGTTCGGGCGTCCTTGCTGTTGGTGGCTAGCAGTGGCGTCGGTTGGTTTTTTGTTGGCGTTGCCAAGGGTGTTTCTAGTGTGGATGCGGCAATCAGATTACCCGATCGATCCATAATAAAAGTCTGTCCCGATGCAGAGAAGTCCAGCCTAGCCAGAAAGGTATTGATTGACGAAGGCCCATTATTATCGGTGAGGCGATCGCTAATCCGCTCTGCTACTTGTTCGATTAACTGATGCGCTACATCCTCGACAGATTCCTGACCGCTTTTGAAAGAAAGATAGCCTACTAGCCCAACTACACTTACCGTTTGCAAAACAAACGGAACAATCAGAACCGTTCGCAGGGGAAGCTTGCTGAAAAATTTGGCCGCTCGGCGGTTGAATGGATAAATCGACATGGGTGTGAACCAATTGTGATGGCGATCGAAGTTTAACTACTGTGGTCTGCCTTTACCCCGGCCATTGTCGCGCCCTAAAGGCTCTGAAATTTTTCTCCGGGTAGATAGTCAACTACCAGCGAAAATTGGGGGCGGCTGTCAAAATTTGCTTCTGTCAGTTCTGTTTTTAGCTGTTTGGTCTTTGAGTGTTTTATACTGACAAAAACAGTCATAAGGTTTCTATTTTTTTCTGTATTTCTGCTAGAACCTCATCAATTAAGTTGTCTATAAGTGGCTGTTTTTTTTTGCAAATAACTACCCATTATTTATTTGAAACTTAATTTCGGTTGAATTGCCTCTGAATTTTTCCAAGTCAAGCTACTGTAGCTTTCGGGAAGTTTATTAATATTCGGGGTAGGGACAGGGCAGTGGCGTGTGCTCGGTTTCATTCCGATGCCACCGGAAACGAGATAATTCCTTTCTGCTCAGAGTTTTAAAATTAGCTGTGTTAATCAGAATATCTCCACGGCCCGTTAGGATAAATCTCTCTTTCGATAGTTTTACGATCCAAAATGTACAAGTTATTTGTGCGTTCATCCAGCCGCACTATGTAGATAAGCTGATACATATTTGTTAGGGAGCATCTCATCTTTGTAAAAGCACTTCTTTTCGCTCCTTCCTTCTTCCTCGCAGCCTCGGGCCTCAAAACTTAGATTTCTAGCTTGGGTGCTTTCATTGAGATCCTCCCTATTTGTTAACTCGCAGCAAACTACAAAGCATTTGAGTAAGGGCGCTGCGGTAGGAACAATCTTTGCTGCTGTACTCTCGCACTTTTGGTGGTTTGTTAGACAGCAGTCAAGCGATTTTAGATTTTAGATTTTAGATTTTAGATTGAAGGATTGGAGGATTGGAGGATTGAAGGATTGGAGAATTGATCCCTGATGAATCCGGGGACTTGTGACTAAATTATTTTTGGTCGGAGTTGGCAACATCTGGCAGTCAAGCGATTTTAGATTTTAGATTTTAGATTTTAGATTGAAGGATTGGAGAATTGATCCCTGATGAATCCGGGGACTTGTGACTAAATTATTTTTGGTCGGAGTTGGCAACATCTGGCAGTCAAGCGATTTTAGATTTTAGATTTTAGATTTTAGATTGAAGGATTGGAG